>NZ_AOHN01000006.1:0-151930 GCF_000510915.2 Pseudomonas sp. FH4
ACTTCAACCACTTGCGCTTTCGATCTCTCGTCAGCGGGAGGCGAATAGTACAGGATTAAAATACGTGGTCAACCCCCGCCTGAAAATTCTTTCCAAAGCGCCTGGGTTGCCATTATGAAACGTCCAAGACAACCCCATCACTACCTCAGCAAGCACGGCTAGGCGCAGGCAAGCCGGGATGGCTGACTCTGATGCCTACCGAAATCCCAGGAGCCTCCATCCAGTGCCTGACTTGTCGAGCAACGCCGCGTACACACAACGCTTCAATGCAGTCCTCACCTATATAGAAGCCAATCTAGAAGGTGACCTGTCCGTGAAGGCGTTGAGCCAAGTGGCGAATTTTTCGGCATTTCACTTCCATCGGCAATTCACCGCCTTCGTCGGCGTACCTGTTTCACGCTATGTGCAGTTAATGCGGCTACGACGCGCGGCGCATTGCCTGGCCTCCACCCGGGGTTATTCGGTACTGGAAGCAGCGTTCGGTGCAGGTTTCGAAAGCCCCGAGGCTTTTTCCAGGGCATTCAGGCGAGCGTTCGGTATGGCACCGAGTGCGTTCAGGAAGCAGCCCAGTTGGCAGGTCTGGAGTTCGGTGTTCACCATCCCTCACTTCTCAAGGAGCATCATCATGCACGTACGAATCGTAGAGTTTCACCCCGTCAGAGTGGCAGCACTCGAACACTGTGGCGCTCCAGGGCTCGTCAGCGAGAGTGTGCGCAAGTTTTCCGAGTGGCGCAGACAGAGCGGACAGTCGCCCGTGCAATCAAGTCGCAGCTTTGGTATTCCTTTCGGCAACCCCGATACAACCCCGCCCGAAGCATTCCGGTTTGCACTCTGCGGCGAAATTAACGAGGCCGTGGCCACAAATGAGTTCGGCGTAACCGAGCGCGTTATCCCAGGAGGACGTTGCGTTGTCGTGCGCCACGTGGGCTCGACGGACCACATTGGCGAGACGATCTACCCGATCTACCGCGATTGGCTACCCACCAGCGGCGAGGAACTGCGGGACCACCCCCTGTTCTTCGATTATCTGAGCGTTTATCCCGAGACCCCGCAGGATCAATGGCAGACTGATATATATGTACCGCTGCAATAACACGACACCCACCTACCGCGATATCCAATTTAATCTATACAAATCAAGCCATTAATGCTTTAAAGAAAGACCTTGAAACTCAAGGTCTTTTTTTCGCCTGCAGAAAAATGATCCCCCCCGCCGCGCCCGATAGAAGAGGACCCAGGACCATGGAATTGACGCTCGAAGCCGTTGCTCTATTCGCCCTCAAACTGGTACATGAGACCGAAGATGGCAGCCCGATTCTGCGCGATGATCTGGTCATGGACGGGTATGAGCGGGAGGTATTTGGGTTGCTGGTGCGCAGTGGCGACCTGCCAACCATCCAGCGCAAGGTAGATGAATGCACCAAGCTGGCCCTGGCGACCTTGGGTGGTGCCAACACGGTGTTGGGCCGCGAGCTGCAAAAGCTTATGACTGACGTCCAGCAAGCCTCGACACTAGAGGAACTGAAGCTCCCACTCGAAGCACTCAAGGACTACCTCAAGGCAATCCTGTAGCCCCTTCCCAGACACACAAGGACCGTCCAATGATCGACTTCAACAACAAAGGCTTCTTCAAACTCAAGCAAAACAACGAGTATGCCGAACGCGTTGCCTCGCTGTTGCTCGATGACGAACAAGTAGTCGATGCCTACAAAGCCATGCGCGACGGCGTAGTGTTCACCACCAAGCGCATCATCGCCGTGAACGTGCAAGGCATCACCGGCAGCAAGAAAGACTTCACCTCCCTGCCCTACAAGAACATCGTCGCGTACTCGGTGGAAACCTCCGGCACGTTCGACCTGGATTCAGAGTTGGAGATTTACTTTTCATCACTGGGCAAAGTGAAATTCGAGTTCACCGGCAAGACCTCGATTGTCGAAATTTCCAGGCTGATTTCCAAACACCTGTTGGGATGATTGGCAGGCAAAAAGACCTTGGAACACCAAGGTCTTTTTACTGCATGCATTACTGATTCAATGGGTGTGCGCAATAAAATGCCAGAACGGCTACCTACCCTCGACGCAAATACCTGCGATACCAAACAACGCCAACGAACGCTGAAGCCACAACCACCACTCCATTCCCCAACAACCAAATCCCAAAGTTGCGACTCTGCTGCGCATCCCCCTCATAAAAAGGCCCAAAGTAAGCCGAAACCGCCACAACCACGCCGTTGAACACCCCCACCGTCACCGCAACCACCAAAACCACAAATAGCGCGCCCTTAAAAGCCTTCATAAAACCTTCCAAAACCAAATCTCCCTGGACTCGTGATAATCCGAGAATGATCCTTCAATCGAGAAACCCAGTTGAATACGCGGATAGCTCAACCAATCCGTCAATCGCCACCCATTCCACAGGTCGATGTGATCACCACTGCGATTGCCAAACGTCTCGTTCCCCCGGCGCCAAAAGTCTTTGAAGAAAATGATGCCTCGCTGCCCGTCTAACACATCCTCAAAGTCTTCAGGGGATACTTTCTTCATCCGTTGCAAGCCGGGAACATTCGCGTTGCTCAACGCCTTGGCCATTTCTTCTGCTGCCAGTACATGCCCCTCACTTTTAGGATGCTGCCAACAATAGCGCATCCCCCTTAACCTGCTGAGATCTACGCCCGACCTACGCAGTGCAACACCGAGATTGATTGCGCATTGATCACTAAAGTTCTTGGCACCGTTAGTTCTGCAAGGTGCTGCATCTCCGAAAATTTGCGGGTGATTTTTCCATAGGGTATTGAACGTAAACATTCAGCGCTTCCATCGCAGATTTTTCACGCGAACTTAGCAAACGCACTGCGCCTAAAGATGGGTCTACATAAAAACCAGAAAAACCCTACTCACGTGTAGGTTCTGAGTGCAGGGCAAATAGGACACACCTGTCACACGTAGATGCAAGCTCGCCCAAGCAAACCGTCTTACCCCCACTATCGGCCCAACCAATCCATCCCCCCAATCTATCGATTTGAGCTCTTTCCCACCCTCCCCGACTATTGGCGCCACTTCCAACAACAAAAAACCAGGAACACGCCATGACTGCCCGATTCCATAACCCGGTAGACACCCGCTTCGGCTGGGGTTGCCTGCAAGACCTGGCCAGTATCACCGCGCAGCAGACCGTCACGCTCGTCACCTTTCCGGAAGCCCGTGCGCTGGGCTTGGTGGAGCGGATCCAGGCACTGCTGGGCGAGCGTCTGGTATATGTGGTCGAGGATGTGCAGCCCAATCCCGATGTTGCGCAATTGCGTGGCACCTACGAGCGTTTCTGGCAACAAGCCGGGAGCTGTGATGTGGTGCTGGCCGTCGGTGGCGGTAGTGCGATTGATACAGCCAAGGCATTGATTGTCGGCACCGAGTCCGGGCAGTTCGATGAGTTGCTGGCGTTGCTGGCGACCGGCCAACCGTTTGTGCCGGCCCATTGCAAGACGTTGATCGCGGCGCCGACCACCGCGGGTACCGGCAGCGAGGTGACGCCCTGGGCGACGATCTGGGATTCAGCCAGCCACAAGAAGTATTCCCTGCACCTGGACTGCACCTGGCCGAAGGTAGCGATTGTTGATCCACAGTTGATGCTCACGGTGCCAGCCGGGGTCACCGTGTCGACAGGGCTCGATGCTTTATCCCACGCACTGGAGTCGATCTGGAATATCAACGCCAACCCGGTTTCTGACACTTTTGCGGTGTCGGCCATCGAGGACATCCTGGAATGCCTGCCGCAGCTGCGGCGCGACCTTGGCAATCCGGAGTTACGCTCGCGCATGGCACTGGCAGCGCTCAAGGCCGGCCTGGCCTTTTCCAATACCAAGACGGCCCTGGCTCACTCCATTTCCTATGAGATGACCTTGCACCACGGTCTGCCCCATGGCATCGCCTGCTCCTTTACCTTGCCGTTGGTGCTGGGGTTGGCGTGGGGGCATGACGCCGCGCGCGATCGCACATTGCAGCGGGTGTTTGGCGATGACCTGGACAAAGCCCAGGCCCAACTGCGCACGTTCCTGCATAGCCTGGACGTGAAAACCGAATTTACCGACTACGGCGTCACGCCCACCGAGGCCGCCGCAATGATCCGCTTCGCCCTGCAAGGTGCGCGCGGCAAGAACTTTATCGGTTCCAGGGCCGCCTAGGCCCAACGCAATTCAGTCTTTCCTCTTGCACCTGTAAAGCGTGCCACCCCGTAGCTGCGGTTTCGGGGGCGAATAACAATAAGGAAAACATCATGAATCGTGCACACACCCTGCCTGTCCCTGCCGTTCGCTCGGCATCGTTCCGTGTTGCCCAGTGGCGCATGCTGCTGGCGGCGATGTTTTGTTACCTGTTTTTCTACACCGGACGCCAGACCTTCGGCTTCGCCATCCCGGGGATACAGGCCGAGTTCGGTCTGACCAAGGAGGTGCTGGGCTGGATCTCGGCCGCCATGCTCTGGGCCTATGCCATTGGCCAGGCAATCAACGGCAACCTGGCCGACAAGTTCGGTGGCCGGCGCATCATGACCCTGGGCGCGGTGCTGTCCTGTGGCGCCAACTGGGTCACCAGTTTTGCCAGTGGCTTTGCCGGGTTGATCCTGCCGTGGGGTATCAACGGCTACTTCCAGGCCTTGGGCTGGGCGCCGGGCAGCCGCTTGATCTCCAATTGGTGGAGCGCCAGCGAGCGTGGCAGGGTCTATGGCTTCTATGTATTCGCCGCCGGCTGTGCGTCGGTGCTGTCCTATGTGACCTCCATCGTGGTGCTGGAGGTGCTGCATCTGGAATGGCGCTGGATCTTCCGTCTGCCGGTCCTGCTGATGTTGGCCGGGGGCATCCTGTTTTATCTGGTGGCCCGTGAGCGCCCACAGGACCTGGGCTTCGAGCCCCTGGCCGATACCGGTGTGGCCAACGCCGAAGACAAGGGCCATGAAGTGGCCCACGGCACAGAAGAAACCTCGGCGCAGCGCTACAAGGCCGTGTTGAAAAACGCGCGCCTGATCATCGCTGCCGTGTCCCTGGGCTTCCAGAACGCGGCGCGCTACGGTTTGATCGTGTGGGTCCCGGTGCATTTCCTCGGCGCCAACTGGAAAAGCGGCGACAGCATGATCGATCCCAAGTGGATCACCGTCGCCCTGCCCGTCGGCATGGCCGTCGGCACCCTGAGCAATGGCTGGGTGTCCGACAAGCTGTTCGGCTCCAAGCGCTACCTGGCGATCATGCTCTATATGTTCCTCGGCGCCGCCACCAGCCTGTGGATGTGGAGCCTGCCGCCCCACAGCGCGGTCGGCCTGGTCGCGCTGTTTCTGTGCGGGTTCTTTGTCTACGGCCCGGCATCCAGCTTCTGGGCACTGTGCCCGGACTTGGTAGGCGCCAAGCGCGCAGGCACGGCCACGGGTGTGATGAACTTCTCGTCTTATCTGTTTGCTGGCCTGGCGGAACCGCTGATCGGCAGTATGCTCGACAGTACCGGCAATACGTCGCTGATCTTCATCGTCGTCACCTCGGCCTGCCTGTGCAGCGCAGTGGTAGCCCTGTTTATCCGCCGTTGATCAACCGGCTCGGCTGAGCCCTGGAACAGGATGGGTTATGTACCAGTACCACAAGTGGCTGCGTTCCTTTCATGCGGTGGCGAAGACCGGCAGCTTCACCCTCGCCGCCGAGTACTTGAGCGTCGGCCAGCCAACGGTCAGCGAGCAGGTGAACGCCCTGGAAAAGCAGTTCTCGGTGGAGTTGTTCCACCGTCGTGGGCGCTTTATCGAGATGAGTTCGGCCGGGCACGCGCTCTACGGGATCACCCAGGGCCTGTTCGGCCAGGAGGATGAAGCCATGCAATTGCTGCACAGCTTCAAGCAGCGCAAGACCGGGATGCTGCGCCTGGGCGCGGTGTCGCCGCCGATTGCAATGAACCTGACGTACGAGCTGATGCAACGCCACCCGGATATCGAGCTGGAGACCTCGTTTTCCCCGGAGAGGGAAACCCTCGACCGCCTGTTCAACTTTGATATCGATGTGGCAATCCTGGCCCTCTCGGAGTTTGACCAACGCTTCGATACGCAGCTGTATCGGCGTTACCCGATCATCGCGGTGGTGCGCGATGACCATCCCTGGGCGGCGCAGAAAGAGGTCCACGTCGAACAGATCAGCCAGGAGCGCTGGGTCATGCGCGAACGCAGCTCACGCACCCGCCAACTGGTGGAAGAGAGCTGCAAGCGCCTGAGTGTGGACCTGAACTGCGTGATGCAGCTCAATAGTCGCGAGGCAATCGTGCATGCCATCGCCAAGGGTATCGGCATTGGTTTTGTGTCGGCGGTGGAATACGCCGAAACACCGGGCACCACGCCGATCACTTTTGTCGACCACCCGTTTTCCATCGACTACCACCTGTGTTGCCTGGGCATCCGGCGCAACCGCCCGATGATCGCCGAACTGTTCGAGGCCAGCCCCATACCGGCTACCTGATTCGCTTCACCCTTTTGCACTCAACCGGCTTACCTCATTTATCGAGGGACGGCCTGCTCATACCCGAAAATGGAGATTGACCATGAACTACCAACCACCTTCCAAGCTGCAAGCCGTGGTCCTGGACTGGGCCGGCACCGTCGTCGACTTCGGCTCCTTCGCACCCACGCAGATTTTCGTCGAGGCCTTTGCCGAGTTCGGCGTCGCCGTTTCCCTGGAGGAAGCGCGCGGACCGATGGGCATGGGCAAGTGGGATCACATCCGCACCCTGTGTAATCAGCCGCAGATTGCCGAACGTTATCGCGCCGTATTCAACCGCCAGCCGAGCGACGAGGACGTCACCGCCCTGTATGAGCGTTTCATGCCGTTGCAGATCGAGAAAATCGCCCTGCACTCGGCGGTGATTCCCGGTGCGCTGGAGGCGATTGAAACCCTGCGTGGCAAGGGCTTGAAGATCGGCTCCTGCTCGGGCTATCCGGCCGTGGTAATGGCCAAGGTGGTCGAGCTGGCGCGACAAAACGGCTACGTGGCCGATCATGTGGTGGCGACTGATGAAGTGCCCAACGGGCGCCCGCATCCGGCCCAGGCCCTGGCCAATGTGATAGCCCTGGGCATCAGCGATGTGGCGGCGTGCGTCAAGGTCGATGACACCTGGCCGGGGATTCTGGAAGGACGCAGTGCCGGGATGTGGACGGTGGCACTGACCTGCTCCGGCAACGCGCTGGGCCTTACCTACGCGCAATTCAAGGCGCTGCCGGCCGAGGAACTGGCGCAGGAGCGCGAGCGCATTACCCAGATGCTTGAGGGTTCACGCCCGCACTACCTGATCGATACCATCGTCGACCTGCCGGCGGTGATCGACGACATCAATGCGCGGCTGGCACGCGGGGAAACACCACAGGGCAGTTGAAATCAGTGCCTATCCTGCAGGAGCCGGCAAGCCGGCTCCTGCAATGGATTTGGTTGTATCCGGCTATTGCGCCTGAAAGGTCTCAAGATACGCCAGCAGATTCTCGATCTTCTCCTGATCGCTGATCCCCCAGAAAATCATGCGGGTACCGCTCACCACTTTCTTCGGGTTCTCGATATAGGCCGCGAGTGTTTCCCGCGTCCACACCACACCTGAGTTTTTCATCGCGTCGGAATACTGATAGTCCGCCGTAGCGCCCGCCAGCCGCCCGATCACCCCATTGAGCTGCGGCCCGAAGCCGCCACGGGCGTTCAGCCCGACACTGTGGCAACCGCCACACGTCTTGGTGAACAACCTGCCACCCGCCTCGGCATCACCCGCTGCCGTCGCCGAAGTGTTGAAGAGCGTGGCCGTGAGTAAAAGGGGCAGCAAGGCAACGAGTTTCATCAGGGGCTCCAGATCGAGGGCTTCAGTCGGCAAAGGCGGCAATTATGCCTGCTGTTTACTTGTCCTCGTCCAGGTTGTTGAAGCGTGCCCGGTCGATCTGCCAAGGCAGGGCAGGCTGTATACGGATATTCTTGTATTTGCCGCGGCTGAAAACGTATGTATGCAGCTCCAGAAAATGTCGGTCGCGCCCAACCTGCTTGAAGGTCACGATAAAGAAAATCAGCGGCTTGCTGGCATCAGCCCAGAGCCGGGAAGCTCTCTCGATGGCAGCAGGCAAATGGCTGTTGGTGCTGTAGGACACGAAGGTGGAGAACACCGCAGGTTCAGATTGTTTTAACAGCTTGGTGATTTCCTTCACCTTTTCGTTATGGGGCTCATCCCACTCCCATTCGACATGGGACAGGACACTTTTGTCAGGGAATCTCAAAACGGCATCGGTGCGCCCGCTCTGTTCGAAATAGGCACGCGCACCGAGCAGCTTGGCACACTGGCGTATCACCACCCCCACATGAATCGTCCAGCCTGCACGGTTGGTGACGGCATCGACCTCCACCGGAAAGTCCTGGTACCACAGGCAATTGAACAGGGTGATGAAGTCGCGTTCGATCCGTTTCATTTTTCGTCCTTGGCTACAGCCGGATAAATATCAAAAGGCCATCACTCTAAATCAATCGGAGGCAGATCGCGCCCTGCCCCGGCAAAACATTTGGATACAGCCATTCAATTGCCATCACTCGCCCCCTCTGTTTGCATGCGCCCTCCCATCAGCACGTCAGTTCAGGAGAAATCGATGAGAACCATGGTGGTCGGTGCAAGCAAGGGGCTGGGCAGGGCATTTATGGAAGGTCTGGGTGGTGTGGGGGATACCGTGGTCGGTGTCTCGCGCAGCCGTCCTGCCAACCTGGTATCCGCGACCGGCGCCGAAGTGCTGTGGGTGGAAGCCGACCTTGGCCAGCCAGCACAGGCCGCGCAACTCATCGAACAAGCGGTGGTGCAGGACGGCCTGGACACGCTGATCTATAACCTAGGCATCTGGGAAGAACGGGCGTTCGACGAGGCCTACAGTTTTCTCAAGGACGAGGATACGCAGCTGGAAGCCATTGTCAGTTGCAACGTCACCGCGCCGCTGCTGCTGATCAAGCGCCTGCTGCCCGTGCTGCTGAAGAGCCCGAACCCACGCATCATCCTTACCGGCTCGACCTCGGGCCTGCCCCAGAGCGGTCGTCCGGAAGTCACGTTCGGCGCATCGAAATTCGCCTTGCGTGGCATGGCCGATGCTCTGCGCGAAGGTTATCGGCACCAGCGCCTGGGTGTGACCTGCCTGAACCTGGGCTACCTGAATACCGAAGATCCGTTGAGCACATCCAGGCAAGAGGCCGAACAACGCGGCGACGGGCAGTTGATCCCGGTACACGATGTGGTGCAGGTGGTGCGTATGGCCTTGAGCCTGTCATCGGCCAGCTTCGTCAAGGAACTGACCTTGCCGGCCCTGCTGGATGAGCGCTTCTGAGGGGGAAAACCAGCCAAATGACCACCCATCGAATATAAAATATCCAATCGAACCTATCCATTCATCGCCCACTCCACCTTACTGACTTCTGATGGTGGAGTAGTGATCATGGCTCAGCCATCGATATTGGTATTGGAAGACGACGAAATCATTCGCTCACTCATGGTGGATGTGCTGGAAGAATTCGGCGCACAGGTCATTTCGTTTCCATCGGCGGATGAGGGGATGATTTTTCTGGAACGCTCCAGTGATCCGGTGGACTTGATTGTCAGTGATATCCAGATGCCTGGACTGCTCAACGGGTATGACCTGAGCCGAGTAGTGGCGCACCGTTGGCCTTCATTGCCCGTGGTCCTGACCTCGGGCAACACAGCGATGGCGGCGCAATTGGGCAGCACCGTGAGATTCCTGCCCAAGCCATGGAGCACTGAGCGTTTGCTCGACTGTGTACAACAAGCCTTGGGGCCGGATTCATCCCTGCATTGAATACGGCTCACATCTGCAATGGATCACCCTCCTCACTACACCGGCAGTATCACCACCACCTCCAACCCGCCGCCCAGGCGGTCCCGCAGGGTCAGGGTGCCGCCATGCTCCAGGACAATCGCCCGGGCGCTGGAAAGCCCCAGGCCGACACCCCCCGTACTTTTGTTGCGTGAACCTTCCAGGCGGAAAAACGGCAGGAAGACCTGTTCGTGAAGTCCGCTGGGAATCCCCGGCCCACGGTCCAGCACGCGAATCACCATTTGCCCCGGCTGTTGCTGCAATTGGATTTCGGGCGCGTGGCCGTAGTGGATCGCATTGTCCACCAGGTTGGTCATCACCCGCTTGAGCCCCAGGGGCCGGCCGAAATACACCAGGCGCGGCGGACCGCTGAAGGCGATATCGATGGACTGGTCACGATAATCATCCACCAGGGTTTGCAGCAACTCGGACAAGTCCAGCGCCGTGGCCTGCTCCAGGCGTGCATCGTCGCGAAAGAACTCCAGGGCGGTATTGATCATCGCCTGCATTTCATCGACATCGCGAAACAGTTTCTGCTGCTGATCGCGGTCCTCAATGAACTCACCGCGTAGCCGCAGCCGCGTCAAGGGCGCGCGCAGGTCATGGGAAATGGCCGCGAGCATCTGGGTGCGGTCCTGGATAAAGTGCTGCAACTGCGCCTGCATGCCGTTGAATGCCAGGATCGCCTGGCGAATTTCCTCCGGGCCCACCGGCTCGATCGGCGGCGCCCGGAAGTCGGCACCAAAACGCCGGACACCCAGGGCGAAATGTTGCAAGGGCCTCGCCAGGCGCCGGGTGGCAATCAGGGTCACCAGCGCGGTGGAAATCAGCACCAGCACCAACACGATGACGCTACGCGGTCCTTCGGCAAGCCCCCAACTGCGCGACGCGGCGCTGAACATCAGCCACGAGTGATCGGTCAATTCCACCAGCAACGCATAGTGCCCACCGGGACCTGCCCAGTCAGCCGGCTCAAAGCCCTCGGCCCGGCGCTCTGGCCAGGCCAGCGCATTCACGAACAGCTCTTTTCCCGTGCTGTAATCATCGTTCTTGACCTGGGGCAAGCCGAAACGCTTGGCATCCACCGCCCAATGCACGCTGAACATACTGTCGCCTGCCGAGCGGGCCAGGCTGGGGCGCTGGGCAGGATCCGCCGTCTCGATCATCCGGACAATCACCGCCACCTTGTCCAGCAGGCCGGTTTCACTCAAGGGTGGTCGGGCCCAGACGCCGGCGAGTAGCGAAAACAGAGTATTGAGCGCCAGGGCGGTGAACATGGCGATCAGGATGGTCAGGGCAATCCAGCGGGCCACCGTGTCGCGAGGACGCTTCATGAGCGACTCACACTGGCGGTAAATTGATAGCCGCCATTGCGCACCGTGCGAATCATCGCCGGGCGTTTGGTATCGAACTCCAGCTTGCGCCGCAGACGGCTGACCTGCACGTCGATACTGCGATCAAACGCATCGTGGCTGTGGCCACGGGCCAGGTTCAACAGCTGCTCGCGCGACAACACCCGCTGAGGATGCTCGACGAACACCAACAGCAGGTCGAACTCCCCGGACGACAAGGGGATCATCACCTGGTCCGGCGAGCGCAATTCGCGCCGGGTAAGGTCCAGTTGCCAGCCGGCGAAGCGAATCAACGGCCGTGAACTGTCGCCCGAGGGGCCCCGGCTTTCACCGGCACGGCGCAACACTGCGCGCACCCGGGCCAGCAACTCACGCGCATCGAAGGGTTTGCTCAGGTAGTCATCAGCGCCCATTTCCAGGCCCACCACCCGGTCGCTGAGTTCGCCCATGGCGGTCAGCATGATCACCGGCGTGGCGTATTGCTGGCGCAGGCGCTGGCACAGTAACAGGCCGTTGTCGCCCGGCAGCATCAGGTCGAGGATGATCAGGTCTGCAACCTGCTGTTCCATGGCCGCCCACAGTGCTGTGCCATTGGCTGCGGTCCGTACCGCGTAGCCATGTTGCAGGAAAAATTTCTTCAGCAGTGCGAGGACCTCAAGGTCATCGTCCACGATTAAAAGGTTGCTCACCGGCTGGCATCACTTGGCTTGGTCGAGGCGACATTCAAAACCATTCGCAGCGACTCGTCACATATTTCAATCCTGCAACAAAGCGTCATCGCAGTCATAAAGCAGACATCTTCAGGCAAGCTGCGAATGCCAGCATCGGCCTCCCTTTTTCGGAGACTGTGTTTATGCGTGCGCTGACGTATCCCCGCCACCTGGCTCGCCAGGCTGCACTGTTGATGACTGTTTCGTACCTGACAGGCTGTGCCAGCCCCGCGCCACAGGCGAACGTGCGCTGTGCGCAGGTTGATTACCCGGTGTACGACCCCGTCGAGCCGTTCAATCGCGGGGTCTTTGCGTTCAACCGGACCGTCGATGACTATGCCTTGGCACCTGTCGCCCGTGGCTATCAACACCTGCCGGATTTTTTCCAGCAGGGTGTGCATAACTTCTCCAGCAACTTCAGTGAACCCAAGGTGTTTATCAACGACCTGCTGCAAGGCAACCCACAGCGCTCCGTCAACACGCTGGGACGATTCGCGGTCAACACCACCGTGGGTCTGGTGGGCCTGTTGAATGTCTCCGACTCGCTGGGCATTCCCCGCCACACGGCCGACTTCGGCCAGACATTCGGTGTATGGGGCATCGGTAACGGGCCAATCGTCGAACTGCCGTTACTGGGTACCGGCAACAGTCGAGATGCTGCCGGTAAAGTGCTGAGTTTCCTGGTGGCGCCACTGGGCGACAGCGACACGGTGCAAACCCTGGGCACCATCAGCCTGGTCGGCGACACCGTAGACACCCGGGCAGCCCTGCTGCCACTGACCGACAGCCTGCAACAGTTGCCCGATTACTACAGCGCATTGCGTAACGTCGTGGCTGAACACCGCGCAGCCTATGTGCTGGAAGGCAAGGAAGGGGCGACAACACCCACCGCAACCTCATGCACACAAGGCCCAGGCGATGATTTCTGATGCCAGCTCCATGCTCCTGCAGCAGAAGATACACAAACGGGGTGATCGCGCGCTGATTTGTCGGGAAACCCGTTTGCAATTGTCTGCCGACCAACATCAACTGGTGCTCAGCCGGTATGTGGAACAGTACACCCCACAAGGCGTACGCTGGATCGAACGCCAACACCGCGTGGCGGTGAGCGATGTGCTGCGCTGGCTGATTGCCCAGGGAGAGTCGTCGGTCAGCAGCCTAGAGCGGGCAAACATGCTGTAGTGATCAAGGCTGCCCGCCCCTGTTACTTTGACAAAACGCCGACATCCATTGCGCTATCCTCTGCCGTCCTTTCCCGCATAGAGCCGTGTTCTTCATGTTGCAAGCCGCTTCACTACCCGCCGTCCTCGCCGGCCCCTTGCTGCGTCGCCTGGAGCCGGGGCGCCTGGTGTTGTGGCTGGTGGGCAGCCGGGCACTGGCCTTGACCTTGCGGCTGCAGTTTCGCCAGGACGAGTGCCAGCAGTCCCTGGAGATCGATCTCGACGCCACCCGCTGCCGGGTCATTCCCGTGGGCCGCGCAGCCTTTATCCACCTGATCGATGTACCGCTGGCCACGCCGCTCCCCCAGGACGTGCCCATCAGCTATGACTTGCTGCTCAACGATGGAACCGGCATCGCCCAATGGGCGCCGCACCTGCTGTATGCCAATGCCCGGTGCCCGGATTTCATCCTGCACAGCCGTATTCGCCAGTTGCTGCACGGTTCTTGCCGCAAACCCCACCATTACGCCGATGAAGGCCTGCTGTGCGCGGATCGCCTGTTGGCCGAAGACCGCAGCCTGGAACAGCGTCCCGCCCTGTTGATGATGAGTGGCGACCAGGTGTATGCCGACGACGTAGCCGGGCCGATGCTGCGTGCCATTCATGGGCTGATTGCCCGTCTGGGTCTGTTCGATGAACACCTCGATGGCGCGGTGGTGGACGACAGCACCAGGCTCTACGATCACCCCGCCAGCTACTACCATCGCGCCGATCTGTTGCCGGCCCTGGAAAGCAACGAGACCTTGCGCGAACGCTTTTTTGGCGGGGTGAAGAAACCGATCTTCACCAGCAGCACCGCCGACAACCACCTGGTGACCTTCGCCGAAGTCATGGCGATGTACCTGCTGGCCTGGTCGCCGACACCCTGGACCCTGATCACCCCGCAACCGCCCGCACGGCTGGCACCTGAGGAACAGGCCCGCTACGCCCGCGAGCAGGTGCCTGTGGATAAGTTTCGCGACGGCCTGGACGGTGTCGCCCGGGTGTTCGCCCACGTTCCGTGCCTGATGATCTTCGATGATCATGACATCACCGATGACTGGAACCTCAGCGCCCAGTGGGAACAGACCGCCTACGGCAACCCATTCTCCAAGCGCATCATCGGCAACGCCTTGCTGGCCTACATGCTCTGCCAGGGCTGGGGCAACAACCCCGATGCCTTCGCTCAACTGGTGGAAAAAACCCTGGCCCTGGCCGCGACGGTCCAGGACCACGACAATCACCTGCACGCACCCACCCAGGACCAATTGCTGGAAGATCTGCTGCAGTTCCAGCAATGGCACTACGTGCTGCCCACCACTCCCGCGCTGGTCGTCATCGACACCCGCACGCGGCGCTGGCGCAGTGAGTTCACCCTCAAACAACCGTCCGGCCTGCTGGACTGGGAAGCCTTGAGCGAACTGCAACAGGAACTGCTCGACCATCCGTCAGCCATCATCGTTTCGCCCGCGCCGATCTTCGGCGTCAAGCTGATCGAGACGGTGCAGAAAGTCTTCAGTTGGTGCGGCTACCCGCTGTTGGTCGATGCGGAAAACTGGATGGCTCACCGTGGCGCCGCGCAAGTGATCCTGAATATCTTCCGCCACTCACGCACCCCGGGTAACTACGTGATCTTGTCGGGGGATGTGCATTACTCGTTCGTCTACAAAGTGCTGATCCGCCATCGCAATGCCGGGCCGCAGATCTGGCAGATCACCAGCAGTGGCATCAAGAACCAATTCCCACCCCGCCTGCTGGAGTGGTTTGACCGCCTCAACCGCTGGCTCTACTCGCCACGCTCGCCCTTGAACTGGCTGACTCGGCGCCGCCGCATGCAAGTGGTGCCGTATATCCCGGCACACGCCGAAGCCGGCGAACGGCTCTGGAACAGTGCGGGCATCGGCCAGGTATTCTTCAACGAGCAAGGGCAGCCCGAGGCAATCTACCAGCACAATGCCAATGGCTTGCCACCCACCCGCATGATGGAGCCGCAATAGCCTTGAGCCCCCGGAAATAGTGGCTTTTAGCCACAAGCCTGTAGGCTCTTTCTATGCGGCCAAACCTCGTTGTACAGTACGTCCAGCCACGGAGTATCGGCGTTAACACCTGACTGGCCAGAATGAGCCAGCATCCTCGCAGGGAGCGCGCAGATGGTCGATATGGATCCGTTGAAGAATGAGCTTTTCGACGTCAATGCTGACTTGGCCCATGCCATCATGGAACTGGTCAGCGATGGCGTTTGGGACTGGAATGCCAACACTGGGTTCGTCTATCGCAACCCCGGCTGGTACGAGATGCTCGGCTACGACCACCACTCCCTGGAAAACACGGTCTTCACCTGGGAAAGCGTGATCCACCCCGACGATTATCCCCATGTGATGAAAGTCTTCGACGACTACATCTGCAGCCGCACCACCCACTATCAAGCCGAATACCGCTGCCGCAAGAAGAACGGCACCTGGCTGTGGATCGAAGACCGTGGCTACGTGATCGCCCGCAATGCCGACGGCTCGGTGTGGCGCATGGTCGGCGCCCACCGCAGTATTCATGAGCGCAAACGTTCCATGGAACAGCTTGAGCGGCGCAATCAATCCCTTGAAGCACTGGTGGCCGAACGCACTCGCGAACTGTCGCGGGTCAACCAGCAATTGCGGTTGCAACTGGACGAAAACCGCTCCCTGGCCGAGCGCGATACCTTGACCCGTATCGCCAACCGCTACCGCCTGGAAAAAGCCCTGCTGGAAGAATGTGAGCGCGCCCAGCGGTTTCGCCTGCCATTGGCGGTGATTGCCATGGATGTCGATGACTTCAAGTCGATCAACGACCAGCACGGACACGCCGTAGGCGACAGCACCCTGTTACAGGTAGTCGAGCGCCTGGAACAGTGCGTGCGCCAGGGCGACCTCCTGGCGCGCTGGGGAGGCGATGAATTTATGGTGATCCTGCCCAAAAGCACGGTGGAGACCGCCAGGATCCTGGCCGAGCGCATCCGCCTGGCCATCCTCGACTTACCCAGCGTGGGCGAGTTCAAGGTGACCTTGAGTCTGGGCGTGGTACAGCGCCTCAATGACGAGACACCCACCAACCTGATGGCCAGGGCAGACCAGGCGCTGTACCGGTCCAAGGCCGCGGGCAAGAACCGGGTGTCACCATGACCGCTAGCGCACCGGTGGCGCGTACTGGATGCCACCGTTGTTCCACAGGGCGTTGAGGCCGCGCGGGATCTTCAGCACGCTGCCCTGGCCGATATTGCGCTCGAACACCTCGCCATAATTGCCCACTTGCTTGACGATCTGCACCACCCAGTCCTTGCGCAACTTCAAGTCCTTGCCGTACTCACCGTCGGCACCCAACAGACGGGCGATATCAGGGTTTCTGGTGGTCTTGGCCTGTTCTTCGACGTTTTGCGCAGTGATGCCCATCTCTTCGGCATTGAGCATGGCAAATAGCGTCCACTTGACGATGCTGAACCAGTCATCGTCGCCCTTGCGCACCAACGGGCCCAGGGGTTCCTTGGAGATCACTTCCGGCAGCACGATGAACTCAGCCGGATGCGCCATCTTGATCCGCTGGGCGTACAAGCCCGACTGGTCAGTGGTCAGCACATCGCAGCGTCCGGCTTCCAGGCCCTTGGCGCTTTCATCGGCGGTGTCGAAGGTGATCGGGGTGTATTTCATGCCATTGGCGCGAAAGTAATCAGAGACGTTCAGCTCGGTGGTGGTGCCGGCCTGGATGCAGATGGTCGCGCCATCCAGTTCCTTGGCATGGGCCACCCCCAGCTTGGTGTTCACCAGAAAACCGATGCCGTCGTAATAGGTCACGCCGGTAAACACCAACCCCATTCCGGAATCCCGGGAGCTGGTCCAGGTGGTGTTGCGCGATATCAGGTCGATTTCCCCTGACTGCAACGCAGTGAAACGCTCCTTGGCAGTCAGTTGGGTGAATTTCACCTTCGAGGCATCGCCGAACACGGCTGCGGCGACGGCGTGGCACACATCAACGTCGATGCCGGTCATCTTGCCCTGGGCGTCCGGCACGCCGAAGCCTGGCAAACCATCGCTGACGCCACATTGGATAAAGCCCTTTTTCTGGATCGCGTCCAGGGTCGCGCCCGCATAAGCTACGCCGGCCAAGCTCATGACGGCAGCAGCGGTGAGTGCCGCCAGGGTGGATTTAAGATGCTTCATGCAAGGCTCTCCGTGTCGGTCGTTCTTATTTGGCGCCGCAAACCCGGGCCAGTTTATTTATAGTGTTGCCGGTCAGTATCAACGGCTTTACACCTGGGTCACAAACGACGTTTAGGCAAAGGCTCCTTCCTGTTTGGAATGAACTCCCATGATTTCAAAACGCTTGACCCCTTCGATGACAGCCCTGCAATGCTTCGACGCTGCGGCCCGTCACCTGAGCTTCACCCGTGCCGCCGAGGAACTGCACCTGACCCAAAGTGCGGTGAGCAAGCAAGTGGCGCAACTGGAGGAAATGCTCTGCCACAAGCTGTTCGAGCGGGTGCGCCAGCGTCTGTACCTGTCGCCGGCGGGCTCGTTGTACCTGGCGGAAGTACACAAGATCCTGACCCAGGTGGACATTTCCAGCCGTTACATCCTCACCTACGGCGGCGAGACCGAAGTGCTGCGCATCGCCACTCAACCGACTTTCGGCGATCGTTGGCTGGTGCCCAAGCTCAAGGACTTTGCTGCCCGCCACCCGAACATCCATCTGGATATCCGCAACGAGCTGGAACCCTTCGACGTGCTGCAGGCCAAGGCCGACATCGCCTTCTTCTTCGGCCAGGGCTCCTGGCCGGGCGCCACCTGCATCGAGCTGTTTCGCGAAGCAGTGGTGCCGGTGTGTGCGCCGGGATTTGTCGCCCAGGGCAGTGATGCTTCATCGAGCCACACCCTGTTGCAATGCACCTCACGACCCGAGGCCTGGCACGAGTGGTTCCTGGGACAGGGCCTGCACTCACAGAACAGCTATCACGGGCCGCGCTTCGACACGTTCTACATGTGCATTCGTGCAGCGCAATCCGGCTATGGCGTGGCATTGGTGCCGCACTACCTGGTGGCCGACGAACTGGCCCAGGGCAGTCTGGTGGTGCCATGGGACTACGCGATGCCCAGCAGCGGCGCACACTTTATCGCCCATGCCGAACATGCCGGGGAGATCCCCAAGGTGAAGGCATTTTTGCAGTGGATCGTGGAGTACATGGCGCAGCAGACCGCCAAGACCTGAATGTGCAAGCCCGCACATTGGATCTGTGTCATGGCTTGCAATGCATTGGCACATCCCGATTTTTGCGAATGACCCGGCGACTTTATTTCGTTTGCGGGGCCATGGGGCACGCAGCTTAGATAGGCGCACACCGCCCTTTCCGAGCCCGTGATCCATGAGCCACGCAAGCATCAGCCAGTCGATTGCCATCGTCCACCCCATCTGCCTGAGCCACGGGCGCAATGCCGAGGTCTGGGACACCGCGGGCAAGCGCTATATAGACTTTGTCGGCGGCATTGGTGTGCTCAACCTCGGCCATTGCCACCCCGGCGTGGTGGAAGCCATTCGCGAACAAGCCACCCGACTCACCCATTACGCGTTCAACGCCGCGCCACACGCGCCTTATGTCGAGTTGATGGAGCGGCTCAGCGCCTTTATCCCGGTGAGTTACCCGGTCAGCGGCATGCTGACCAACAGCGGCGCCGAAGCTTGCGAAAATGCGCTGAAAATCGCACGTGGCGTCACCGGCCGTACTGCAGTGATTGCCTTTGACGGCGGCTTCCACGGGCGCACCCTGGCCACCCTCAACCTCAATGGCAAGGTGGCGCCCTACAAGCAAAAAGTCGGGATCCTGCCCGGCCCGGTCTACCACCTGCCCTACCCCAGCGCAGACAATGGGGTGACCACAGGTGATGCGCTAAAGGCCATGGAGCGCTTGTTCAGCGTCGAAATCGACATCGCCGACGTCGCCTGTTTCATCATCGAGCCAGTACAGGGTGAAGCCGGGTTCCTCGCCCTCGACCCCCCATTTGCCAAAGCCCTGCGCCACCTGTGCGATGAACACGGCATCCTGCTGATCGCCGACGAAATCCAATCCGGCTTTGGCCGCACTGGCCAGCGTTTCGCCTTCTCGCGCCTGGGCATCGAACCCGACCTGATCCTGCTGGGCAAAAGCATCGCTGGCGGCGTGCCACTGGGCGCCGTGGTCGGGCGCAAGGCCTTGCTGGACAACCTGCCCAAAGGCGGACTGGGCGGCACCTACTCGGGCAACCCCATTGCCTGCGCAGCCGCACTGGCCACCCTGGATGCAATGAGCGATGCAAACCTGCAAGCGTGGGGCGAACAACAGGAGGCCGCAATCACCAGGCGCCATGCCGCCTGGCAGGCGAAAAAACGCTCGCCCTACCTCGGCCGCCTGACCGGGGTCGGCGCCATGCGGGGAATCGAGCTGATAAAACCCGACGGCACCCCAGCCACCGCGCAACTCAACCAACTATTGAACCTGGCCCGCGATGCCGGCCTGCTACTGATGCCCAGCGGCAAGGCCCGACACATCATCCGCCTGTTGGCACCGCTGACCATCGAGCCGGTGGTGCTGGAGCAAGGGTTGGATATTTTTGAAGCATGCCTGGCACAACTCGACTAAAAGCCAGGTAAGAACAATAAAGTGCAATTATTCTAGCGAAAAAACAATTTAAAACACTAAAATAATTGCACTCAGATTGAAGTGCTAGTATTCCTTCATCTTTAAGATTAAAGCGCTGGAATAATTGCACTCATGGCCAACAAAACTGCTCCGCTCCTTCCAATGACCCAGCAACTGCTGGTGGATCTCGGTGAGCGCCTGCGCCTGGCCCGCTTGCGACGCAAGCTGACTGCCAAACAAGTGGCGGAACGGGCCGGCATGTCGCAGATGACCCTGCGGGCACTGGAGCGTGGCGCTGCCGGTGTCACCATCGGCGCCTACCTGTCCGTGCTGCAGGTATTGGGCTTGGAACAGGATATTGCCCTAATTGCCGAAAGCGACGAATTGGGCCGGCATCTGCAAGACTCACAGCTACTGAACAAAACACGCAGAACCCCCAAATCATCCTTCGGCATCGTCGCCGCGCCTGACGCGCCCCCCTACCTCCAACCTCATGAGCCAGTAACCGCGGCCTCCAAACTTTCCGGGTTAATCGTGAACCCCGTCAACAAGAGCTCCAAACCATGACCCGGATTGCTGTGTATGCCGACTGGGCGCAACTTGGCACAGCACGCCGCCTGGGCTTTTTGCATGCTCGCCGGGGAGGTGCCGGCGAGCTGTTTGAGTTTGAGTATGAGCAGGCGGCACTGGCCGACCCACTGCTGGCCCTGGCTCCGATCGATCCTCGTATAGGTCTGTTTGACGGCCCTCAATACCCCGCGCAAGGCCGGGATACCTTCGGTGTTTTCAGCGACTCCAGCCCGGACCGATGGGGGCGTATGTTGATGAACCGTCGACTGGATCGCGACAAGCGAGCAGCACGGGTCCCCTCTCATACCCGCCTCTTTGAATCGGACTACTTGCTGGGCGTTCACGATGCCTTTCGTGTGGGCGCCCTGCGCTTCAAGCGGGATGACCTGGGTCCGTTCCTTGATGAACGCGAAGGGTTGGCGGCTCCCCCGCTGGTGCAACTGCGTCAACTGGAGGCTGCAAGTCGGGCACTGGAAAACGATCACGACAATACCGCCATCGAAGGCGTCGAGTGGTTACGCATGCTGATTGCTCCGGGCGGTTCATTGGGCGGCGCACGTCCAAAAGCCAGCGTGGTCGACCCCGACGGTCACCTGTGGATCGCCAAGTTCCCCAGCCTTCGCGATGAACACAATGTCGGTGCCTGGGAGTACATCATCGGATCGCTCGCCGAAGGATGCGGACTGCGTGTCGCCGCCATGGAAGCTGAACGCTACGCCAGTGAACATCACTGCTTCAGGGTCAAGCGCTTTGATCGAACCGCTCAAGGGCAACGCATTCACTTTGCCAGCGCGATGACGTTGACTGGCCATACCGACGGAGAGGACGGCTCGACTGGCGTCAGCTACCTGGAATTGGCCCGGGTGCTGATCAACCAGGGCGCCAGCACCCAGGCTGACCTACGGGAACTGTGGTGCAGAATCGTATTCAACCTGTTGGTTTCCAATACCGACGATCACCTGCGTAACCATGGCTTCCTGTTAGAACCCGGTCGCGGCTGGCATCTTTCCCCGGCCTACGATATGAACCCGGATCACTACGGGCAAGGCCTGAAGCTCAACATCAGTGAGCATGACAACGCCCTGGAACTGGAACTGGCACGTTCGGTGGCGGGCTATTTCAGGGTACCTCTCAATGAGGCGGATAGGCTTATCGAGGCGTTCAAGGGTGTAGTTCGCCAATGGCCGACACTGGCCAACGCCATGGGCATATCCCGTCAAGAACAGGAACGTATGAGCCGGGCGTTCCGACTGGCGTTGTAGGAACCGGCTTGCCGGCTCCTACAGGGCGGGGGTCAGTAGCGTGCATCCACCGGCTTACCGCCGTTCGGCCAGTCCTTCACCTTGTCCGGGAAGTCCGGGCGTGGTTTTTGCGAGAAGTAGGCGGCAACGTCCACCGCTTCCTGGTCCGACAAGCCGCCCTGGCCCAGCGGGAACTTCTCGTGGAAACCGATCGGCATGTTGCGTTTGACGAACGCAGCAGCCGTGTAGGTGCGGGCCATGCCGGCGCCGATGTTGAAGGACTGTTCGCCCCACAGCGGCGGGTACACCAGGGTGCCGTCAGCACGGGCCAGGCCCTCGCCATCATTGCCGTGGCACACCGCGCATTGCTTGGCGTAGACCTGCTCGCCATTGGCCATGTCCGGCTTGATGGCCGGGTCGATCTTGCCGACGCCACGGCCGGGGACTTTGTCCTCGGGCTTGGTGTTGTTTTTCATCCAGTCGAAGTACGCCACCATCGCCTGCATGTCCGCCGATTGTGGCGACACTGGTTTGCCATTCATCGAACGGCGGAAGCAACCGTTGATGCGCTCTTCCAGGCTCACCACCTTGCCAGCACGCGGGGCGTAGCTGGGGAAGAACGCCGAGACGCCCACAAACGGCGAGCCATCGGCCACGGTGCCGGCGTTGAGATGGCAACTGGTGCAGTTCAGCGAGTTGCCGACGTTATCAGGCAGCAGTTCCTTGGTTTGCAGGTGCAAGCGCATGCCGCGCACCACTTGATCGGCATTCGACGCCGCCAGCAGGTTGGCCAGGCGCGGCGTTTCGAAGGCCGAGGAATCAGTGCTGACCGGGTTGAGCTGGTCACGCATTTTCTTCACCTGCGCGGTGCTGATCGGCGAGCCCTCGTTGCCCCAGCGCGTGCGCACAAAGGTGAGGATTTCCGCCACTTCGTTGTTCCCCAGGCGTGCAAAGCCCGGCATGGTGTAGACCCGTGGATGGGCTGCGGTCTCGGCGG
This sequence comes from Pseudomonas sp. FH4, assembly GCF_000510915.2. Taxonomy (NCBI): domain Bacteria; kingdom Pseudomonadati; phylum Pseudomonadota; class Gammaproteobacteria; order Pseudomonadales; family Pseudomonadaceae; genus Pseudomonas; species Pseudomonas sp. FH4. Next base: position 22,553 of record NZ_AOHN01000006.1, read on the forward strand.
TTTCCCAACCGGTAAGGGTGATGTGCAGCAACGAGGTCGGGTTGCTGGCAACCACGCCGGCGTTGCCGGCCAATGCCGGGAACAGCCCTTTCACACCTGCGCCGTCGCTGCGGTGGCAATCGCTGCAGAACTGCATATAACCCAGGCCGCCACGGCTGGTGAACAAGTCCTTGGGCAACTCGGCAGGACCTTTGGCGACAGCCGGCATTGGCAGGTCGTCCTTGCCCGGTGGCAGGGATTTGAGATACGTCGCAATGGCCGTCAGGTCGGCATCCGTGAAGTGCTGGGTACTGTGACGGATCACGTCCACCATGTTGCCCGACACCGTGGCAAAACGGTTCTGCCCGGTCTTGAGCAGTTGCACGGTGTCTTGCACCGTCCATAGGTTGCGCAGGCTCAAGGCACGCCAGTGTTCGACGGTTTCCCCGCCCAGGTAGTGCTCGCCGCCACTGCCGGCGTCGCTCATGGCTTTTTCCTGGAAGGCGATCCCGCGCGGGGTGTGACACGAACCGCAATGGCCGAGGCCCTGGACCAGATAGGCGCCACGGTTGAGCACTGCATCGCGGGCCGGGTCGGCCTGGAACGGTTGTTTGTCGAGGAACATGAAGTTCCACAACACCAGGCCCCAGCGCTGGTTGAATGGGAAGCCCATGTCGGCTTCGAGGTTGGCCTGGCTGACCGGTTTGACCTCATGCATCAGGTAGGCGAACAAGGCACGCATGTCCTCTTCGCTCATCTTCGCGTAAGACGGATACGGCATGGCCGGGTAAAGGTTCATACCGGCCGGCGTGACACCTTCGCGCATCACGCGGTCGAACTGTTCGAAGCTGTAGTTACCAATCCCGGTCTCGCGGTCCGGGGTGATGTTGCTGGAATAGATGGTGCCCATGGGCGTGCTCAGTTCCAGGCCGCCGGCCATCTGTGGGCCTTGCTTGGCGGTGTGGCAGGCGATGCAGTCACCGAGCTGGGCCACGTATTTGCCCTGGGCGATCAGTTCGGTATCCGGTTTGACGGGTTCGTTGGCGTGCAGGGGAAGCGCCAGACACAGCGTCGCCCCCATCAAGGCCAGACGTGACAGAGAAAGGGCCATCGCATTATTCCTTTAATCACCTGGCCTGGGGGTTGGCCCCTGGGTACAGGTTTATTTACGTTTTTATGAGGTCATCAGGCGGATAACCGGGGCTTTGTAAGCCCCGGTTTTGTTGTAGCGGATTTTCAGAGGTGGCCCGTTGATATGGATCAGGGCCGGGGGAGGTTCAGGCGTTTTGCAGGTATTGCGCGGCGTCGAGTTCAATCATCACCGGTTGGCGAATGTCACCCAGGGTGTGCAGCAAGGCGTGCAAGTCCTGCGGTGTGTCGACCCGATGGTGGGCGACATGGAAACTGCGGGCCATGGCGGCAAAATCCGGGGTCATGATATCCACGCCCAGCGGGGCGATTTCACGGGCCTGCATATAGTCACGGATCTCGCCGTAGCACTGGTTGTTCCACACCACCAGGATCACGCCGACGCCTGCCTCACGGGCCGCGATCAGTTCGTTGCTGGCAAACTGCAGGCCGCCATCGCCGACCAGCGCCACCACCGGTCGCTCGGGCTTGGCCAGCTTGGCGCCGATAGCGGCCGGCAACCCGTAGCCGAGGGTGCCGTAGCCAGTGCCGGCGTTGAACCAACTGTTGGCCGCCGGCGCCTGGTAACCCACCGCGCCCTGGTACACCGGCTGGGTCGAGTCGCCGACGATCAGCGGGGCGACCAGGCTGTCGCGCAGCAGGTCCAGCAGACCTTGCAGACCTTGTTGCTTGGCAGTCCAGCTCTCGCGCTCCAGACGGTTGACCCGCTGTACGCTGTCCAGTGCCCAACGCCCGCTCGGAGCGGGTGGGTTGACTGCATCCAGCAGCGCCTGCAACCCTTCGCGGGCGTCGCCCACCAGCCCGACATGGGCGCGCTGCACGCCCATGACTTGCATGGGGTCGATGTCCAGGCGAATCAGCGGCGCCTTGAATTTCAGTGGTCCGAGGCCGAAGAAGTCGTAGTCGGTTTCCCCCAGCTCCGTACCCACGGCGAGGATCACATCGGCTTCGTCAAACAACGAGCGGCCATGGCGCGACGACTGCACACCGTCCAGCAACAACGGGTGCTCCATCGGCAACAAGCCACGGGCATTGGTGGTCAGGGCCACCGGCGCTTGCAGGCGCTCGGCCAGTTGCTGCAACACCTCGGCACAATCGCGGGCACCACCACCGGCGAGGATCAGCGGCCGCCGTGCTTCATTGAGCAGCTTCAGCGCTGCCCCCAGCGAAGCCGGGGCCGGGGCCGGTGCGCCTGGCAGGCTGCGGGGCATCAGGTTGAGATCGATGGCCGGCATGTCGAGCACATCCAGAGGAATTTCCAGGTGCACCGGGCGCGGGCGCGCACATTTGAACACGGCGAAAGCGCGGGCCAGCAGCTCGGGCAATTGCTCAGGCGATTGCAACGTGTGGCTGAACGCACACACCCCCGCGACCATCGCGCGCTGATCGGGCAACTCGTGCAAATGCCCGTGGCCCAGGCGCAGATGCTCACGGCGGTTGGTGGTGGAAATCACCAGCATCGGCACCGAGTCGGCATAAGCCTGGCCCATCGCGGTAAGAATATTGGTCATGCCCGGGCCGGTAATGATGAAACAGACGCCCGGCTTGCCGCTGGCGCGGGCATAACCGTCGGCCATAAAGCCGGCGCCCTGTTCATGGCGCGGGCTGATATGGCGCAGGCGGCTGCCATGCAGGCCGCGATAGAGCTCGACGGTATGCACGCCGGGGATACCGAAGACGGTATCTACCCCATAACCTTCCAGCAGGCGAACCAGGGACTGGGCGCAGGTGGTCATTGCTCATTTCCTTCTTATTGTTCTGTGTCGATTGGCCAGACCTTAGGCGGCACTCCGAGGGCGGACAAGCAAAAATTTTGCCGGCCATTGGCAAAAAAAATTCACGGATCGCCTGAAACTAAAGCCCGCCGCCCAACTGCGACTTCACCCACTCACCAAACGCCTGCACCACCGGGCGCTCGACTTTCTGGTGATCGGCCACCAGGTAATAACCGCGATTGGATTCGATCTCGGTTTCGAACGGCCGCACCAGCAAGCCCCTGGCCAGGGCCTCGCCACTGATCAAGTTGTCGCCCATGGCGATGCCTTGGCTGGCGATGCACGCCGACTGCACAAAATGCGCATCGGCAAACACGATGCCGCGTTGCACATCGACATTCGGCGCCCCGGCGGCGGCCAGCCACACGCGCCAGTCGGAGTAGTCGATCATGTGCAGCAACGGCGCGCCCGCCAGGTGTTCCGGGGTCTTCAGGCCGCCCATGGTGTTGACCAGGCGCGGGCTGCACACCGGAAAATAACGCAGCGAAACGATCTTCTGCACATGCTGGTTGGGCCAGTCGCCCATACCGTAGGCAATAAACAGGTCGGCGCCGTGGTCGCTGGTGTCATCTGGCGTGCGCGGTGAAATCAGGTGCAATTCGACCTGTGGATAAAGCGCCTGGAAGTCGGCGATATGGGTACACAACCAATAAGTGGCAAACCCCGCCGGGCTGCTGATACACAGGCGCCCGCTGACCTGCTGGCCATCGAACCGCTGCCCGGCCTCAAGGATATTGGCCAGCAGCCCATGGATATCACGGGCATAGCGCTCGCCCTGCCAGGTGATGCGGATATTGCGCCCGGTGCGCTCGGTCAGGGCAAAACCCAGGGTCTGCTCCAGGCTCTTGATCTGGTGGCTGATGGCACTGGGGGTGAGGTTCAGCTCGGTGGCAGCCTCGGACACGCTGCCCAGCCGGGCCACCGCGTCCAGCGCCCGCAAGGCGGTCATGGAGGGGTAACGCATGGGTGTTCACCTGCTCAAAGTTACCCGCACCATAGCCGTAATCGACCGTCAGACATAGCCACTCGTAAAGCGGACAGTTGAATTAAATTTCAAGATCGACGGAAAAATGCTCGATTGACCTCAAATGGCCAGTGGCTATTCTCGATCTTCAGCACGGCACTCCCAAACTTGCCGGCGCGGGTAGTCAACGATGACGTGGGCACGCTGGATAAACGTGGTGTTCTTGCGTTTTTCGCTGGCAAGCCAGCTCCTACAGGGGGCGGTGTCCAGGTTGATCAATTTACAAAAATAAAGAGGGATAACCCTTGAACCCAGTCACCCCGGTGGTCGCCATTGATGCTCTGCACAAGAGCTACGCCGCGCACCATGTTCTCAAAGGCATTTCCCTGCGCGCCAACGAAGGCGATGTGGTGTCGTTGATCGGTTCCAGCGGCTCGGGCAAAAGCACCCTGCTGCGTTGCATCAACCTGTTGGAAATCCCGTGCAGCGGCAGCCTGCGCATCAACGGCGAAGAAGTGCGCCTGAAAAAGGACCGCGCCGGCAACCCGCTGATTGCCGACCCGGATCAAGTCGCTCGTCTGCGCACGCAACTGGGCATGGTGTTCCAGAGCTTCAACCTGTGGCCCCACCGCACCGTGCTGGAAAATGTCATCGAAGCACCGGTCTATGTGCTGGGTGAAGACCGCAAGGACGCCATCGCCCACGCCGAACACCTGCTGGAAAAAGTCGGCCTGGCCAGTAAGCGCGATGCCTTCCCCGCCTTCCTGTCCGGCGGCCAGCAACAGCGCGTGGCCATCGCCCGCGCCCTGGCCATGCGCCCGCGCGTCTTGCTGATGGATGAGCCCACCTCGGCCCTCGACCCGGAGCTGGTCGGCGAAGTACTGAAGGTGATCCAGGGCATCGCCGAAGAAGGCCGCACCATGATCCTCGTCACCCACGAAATGGCGTTTGCCCGCGACGTATCGAGCAAAGTCATGTTTCTACACCAAGGATTGGTTGAAGAAGAAGGCACGCCACAGCAAGTCTTCCAGAACCCCACCAGCGAGCGTTGCCGCCAGTTCGTCATGGCCCAGGACAATCGCGTTTGAACTGCCGCTTCCATCCTTCAAAACAATAACTTCGAAAGGGTCAAGCCATGCACAACTCTCTGAAATCCCTCGCCGCCGGCTGCGTGCTCGCCGTGCTGTCCCACAGTGCCGTTGCCGCCGACAAAATCGTCTTCGGCATCGCCCTGGAACCCTACCCGCCATTCTCCGAAAAAGCCGGCAATGGCGCCTGGAGCGGTTTCGAGCCGGACCTGATCAAGGCCCTGTGCGAGCGCATGCAGGCCCAATGCCCGCTCAAGGAAGTGTCCTGGGACGGCTTGATTCCCGCCCTGCAATCGAGCCAGATCGACGTGATCCTCAACTCCCTGAGCATCACCGAGGAGCGCGAAAAGGTCATCGACTTCACCGCGCCTTACTACCAGACCCCGGCCATGTGGGTCGCCGACAAGAGCCTGGAGCTGGTCACCACGCCCGAGGGCCTCAAAGGCAAGCTGATCGGCGTGCAGGGCTCGACCTCCAACGCCACCTACCTCAAGGCCTACTACGCCAAGGGTTCGACCTTGCGCTACTACAACACCCAGGACGACATGACCGCCGACCTGCAAAGCGGGCGGATCGACGTGATGCTGGCCGACGCCCTGACCATCGAACCGATCTTCAAGTCCGCCGCCGGCAGCGGCCTGGCCGACAAGGGCCTGGCGCCGAAAGACCCGCTGTTCGGGTCGGGCATCGGGGCCGCCGTGCGCAAGGGTGACACCCCGTTGCGCGAGCAGCTCAACACGGCGCTGGCGGCAATCAAGGCCGATGGCACCTACGACAAAATTCGCAGCCGCTATTTCAGCGTCGATATTTCCGCGCAATAACGTCCAACGGAAAGCGCCATGATTTCTTTGTCCGAACTCACCCAGCTGTTCGTCGCCGACGGCTGGCTCAACGCCCTGCTCCAAGGGGCGGTGGTGACCTTGCAGATCTCCGCCGGGGCTTTTGTGCTGGGCCTGGGCATCGGCCTGCTGGTGGCCATGATCAAACTCAAGGGCCCGCGCTGGCTGGTACGCCTGGCCAACCTCTACACCACGCTGTACCGCGCGGTGCCGGAGTTGCTGCTGATTTTGCTGCTGTATTACGCCGGCACGGACCTGCTGAACATGGCGATGGCGGCGATGGGCCGCGACAGCGTGACCGTCAACGGCTTTATCGCTGCGGTGCTGGTGTTGGGCATCGTCCAGGGCGCCTATTCGGCGGAGATCATTCGTGGCGCGATCCAGGCCATTCCCGTCGGCCAACTGGAAGCCGCGCGGGCCTTTGGCATCGAGCGCTGGCTGCTGGTGCGCCGGGTGCTGCTGCCGAGCATGCTGCCGTTTGCCATGGCCGGCCTGTCGAACCTGTGGCTGGTGTTGGTCAAGGACAGCGCGTTGATCAGCATCGTCGGCTACAGCGAGTTGCTCTCGGTGGGCAAGCAGGCTGCCGGCTCTACCAAGCATTACCTGGTGTTCTACCTGGCAGTGGCAGCGGTGTATTTCATCATCACCCTGGTTTCCAACGGCGCCTTCCGGGTGTTCGAACGCCGGATCAACCGCTGGATGCCGCAGCACTAAGGAGCGCAGCTGATGGACTTTTCATGGATCAACAGTTTTGCCAACGAGCTGCTGCACGGCCTGGGTATCACCCTGAAGTTGCTGGCCTTGTCCGGGGTGTTCGGCTTCTTGCTGGCGGTGCTGGTGGCATTGGGGCGCTTGTCGTCCAACCCACTGATCAGTGCGCCGCTGCGCGCCTACACCGCGGTATTCCGGGGCACGCCGCTACTGGTGCAGATCTACATCCTGTACTACGGCGTGGGCAGTGTGTTTGCCAGTTACCCGCTGATTCGCGGCAGTTTTCTCTGGCCGTACCTGCGTGAAGGTTTCTGGTACGTGGCCCTGGCCCTGATTCTGTGTGTCGGCGCCTATGTCGGCGAAGTGCTGCGCGGCGCGCTGCGGGCCGTGCCACGGGGCGAACTCGAAGCCGCGCGGGCCTTTGGCATGAAGCGCCTGATGGTGCTGCGCCGGGTCTGGCTGCCACGGGCCCTGGAGCTGGTGAAGCCGACATTGGTCGGCGAGACCGTGTTGCTGCTCAAGGCCACCGCGCTGGCCTCCACCGTGGCCGTCACCGACTTGCTCGGCGCCGCCAACCTGGTGCGGGCGCAGACGCTGCGGGTGTACGAACCCCTGCTGGCCGTGGCGGTGATCTACATTGTCCTGGCGTTCGTGATCGAACACGTCTTCTCGCGCTGGGGCAAAGTCCCGCAGCGCCAGGCTTGAATCAATTTTAGGAGAACAAGGATGCGTTATTCACCGTTTGTCGAGCGCATTAGTGGCGAGTCCGTCAGCGCCTGGGATATTCACTACGCGGCCGTCGAAGCCCGTGGTCGTGGCGAAGATGTGATCGTGTTGAGCGTGGGCGATCCAGACTTCGCCACCGCCAGCGCCATTTGCGAAACCGCCGTCGACGCCCTGCGCGCCGGCGACACTCACTACACCCACGTCCTCGGCCGGCCGGCCCTGCGCGAAGCGATTGCCGCCAAGCAAAGCCGCCTGCAAGGGATTGCCGTACACGCCAATAACGTGGCCCTGGTGGCCGGCGCGCAAAACGGCCTGTTCGCCACCTCGCTGTGCCTGTTCAGCCAGGGCGACGAAGTGCTGGTGCCGGAACCGATGTACCTGACGTACGAAGCGTGCATCCACGCTTCCGGTGCACGCATCGCAACCATCGAGCAACCGGCGGCCAACGGGTTTCGCCTGACCCGCGCGGCGCTGGAAAAAGCCATTACCGCCAAGACCCGGGGCATTGCCCTGGCCACGCCGTGTAACCCCACCGGTAATGTCTACAGCCGCGAAGAGCTGGAGCTGGTGGCCGAAGTCGCCCGTGAGCATGACCTGTGGGTGATTTCCGATGAGGTCTACGGGCAAATCACGTACGACCAGCCACACCTGAGCATCGCCTCGCTGCCGGGCATGGCCGAGCGTACCGTGGTGCTCAACAGCCTGTCGAAAACCCACGCCATGACCGGCTGGCGCGTGGGTTGGGTAGTAGCGCCAACCGCACTGGTGGGCCACCTGGATAACCTGCTGCTGTGCATGCTCTATGGCTTGCCCGGGTTTATCCAGGAAGCGGCGGTCAAGGCCCTGGAACTGGATGACGAAGTGGTCAGCGATGCGCGCACGGTGTATCGCCGTCGGCGTGACCTGGTGGTAGCGGGCCTCGGTGGTATTACCGACCTCGATTGCCGGGTGCCGCAAGCCGGGATGTTCATGCTGGTAGACGTGCGCCGCACGGGGCTGTCGAGCATGGACTTTGCCTGGCAGCTGTTCCGCGCCACCGGCGTCTCGGTGCTCGATGCCCAGGCGTTTGGCGCCAGTGCCGAGGGCTTTGTGCGCATCTCCTTTACCGTCGCCGACGACACCCTCAAAGACGCCTGCCAGCGCATTGCCGGGTTTGTCGAGGGCCTGAGAGCCAACCGCTGATTATGTGAACACTGGGATTGATGTGGGAGCTGGCTTGCCTGCTCCCACATTTGATCTTTGTTCGTCTTGAATATTGAGGTTTCCCCCGTGACCGCTTCCGACCAATTCACTTCCACCCACTCCGTTGTCGGCGAGCACGCTGACCTGGTGCTGCACAACGGCCGCCTCTACACCCTCGACCCGGCCCAGCCGTGGGCCGAAGCGGTGGCGATTCGCGGGGGACGTTTTATCGCGGTGGGCACGTTCGCCGACCTGCAACACCTGATCGGCCCGCAGACCCGCCAACATGATCTGCAAGGTGCATTTTGCATGCCCGGCCTGCACGACATGCACACCCACCCCGACCTCGCCCTGGCCCCGCGCTACAGCGATGACCTGGATGTGGGTATCGAAGACCCCACCCCCGAACAACTGGCGGCGGCGATCCACGCCTATGCCGACGCCCACCCCGGTGATGGCTGGATCTACGGCCAATATTGGGTGCGCTACACCTTCCGCGAAGATGGCCTGACCCCAGGTCGCGAATGGCTCGACAGCATCATGCCCGACCGCCCGGTGGCGCTGCTGGACCGGATGTGGGGCACCATGATGGTCAACTCCAAGGCCCTGCAACTGGCCGGCATCGACCGCCACACCGCCGACCCGCGCAACGGCTATATGGAGCGCGACGAACTCAGCGGCGAGCCCAACGGCCTGCTGATCGACGGCGCCTACGCACTGATCCATGCAGCCATGCCGCCGACCCCGGTGGCAGTGCTGCGCCGGGCCTATCGCGACGGCGTGCATTTCCAGAGTTCGCGCGGTGTCACCGCGACCAAGTACGTACACGTCTGCGAACGGCGCCTGGACGCCCTCAAGGAACTGGACGACGCCGGCGAATTGAGCGTACGTGTAGAAGCGGCGATCAGTTGGCAGGACGATATCTTCCCAGTGCGCCGGCGCTGGGAACTGCTCGGCGGCGAACGTCACTACTATCGCAGCGCGCGGCTGAATGCCAACGCGGTGAAATTCCACTTCGACGGCACCGTGGAGCCCAAGTCTTCGTACCTGATGACCCCATGGGCAGCGGATTCCACCTGGCGCGGCAAGCTCAACCTGACCCCGGAACACATCACCGACATGGTGGTAGACATGGACCGTCGCGGCCTGCGGGTGATCGCCCACTGCACCGGCGACGGCGCCTCCGATGTATTCCTCGATGCGGTGGCCGAGGCGCGGCGGGTCAATGGCGACAGCGGCATCCGGCACCAGTGCGCCCACAGCACGCTGCTGCATCCGGGCAACCTCAAGCGCTTCAAGGCGCTGAACGTGATCGCCGAGTTTTCCCCGGCCGCCTGGTACCCGACACCGTTTGCCAGCGGCGCCCGTTCCGGTTATGGCGCCGAGCGCCTCAAGCGCATCTATGATTTCAAAGGCGTACTGGCCGAAGGCGGCCTGGCGGTGATGGGCACCGATTGGCCGGTGGCCTCGATTGACCCATGGCTGGCCCTGGAAACCATGGTCACCCGGCAGAACCCGTGGAACCAGGAACCGGACTGCTTCGGCGAACCGATCACCCTGGAGCAGGCACTGCAAGTGGCGACCCTCAACGGCGCCCACGCCATGGGCCTGGAGCATTCCACCGGCAGCCTGGAAGTGGGCAAGTGCGCCGACCTGATCGTGATCGACCGCGACCTGTTCGCCCAGCCGGCGCGCAACTACATCCACCAGACCCAGGTGCTGCTGACCTTTGTCGATGGCCGTCCGGTCTACGACCGTCTCAACGCGTTTGCAGATACGGCGTTGCAAGCCGTGTGGCAAGGCCTGCCGCCGGTGATCGAATGAATAACGACAGCATTGCCGTCACGCTGGTCTCGGGCTTTCTCGGCGCAGGCAAGACCACCCTGCTCAACCGCATCGCGCAGCAGCCGCAACACGGACGGATGGCGGTGATCGTCAATGACTTTGGCGAGCTGAATATCGATGCGGCGATCATCGCCGAAGTCACCGATGCGGTATTCAGCCTGCAGAACGGCTGCATCTGCTGCACGGTGCAGGAGGATCTGCTGGCGCAACTGGTGAGCCTGAGCCAGCTGCACCCACGCCTGGATCGCATCGTGATCGAATGCAGCGGTGTCTCCGACCCGCAGCGCATTGTGCAGACCCTGGGTTATCCACAGCTCAAGGCGCACCTGCACCTGGATACCGTGATCACCCTGGTGGACGCCAGCGGTTATAGCCACCTGGAAGGCGAGTTCGCCCGGCTGTCCCGCGCCCAGGTGGCCTGCGCCGACCTGGTGCTGCTGAACAAGGCCGATCTGGTCAGCGCCGCCGAACTGCAAAGCCTGCGTGCAACTATCGGCGCGCGCACGCGGGTGATCAGCACCGTTCAGGCGCAGATCCCCGACGCCCTGCTGCTGGGCGAACGCAGCCCGCGCAACGGCTTCACTCCCGTGCCCGCGCCGCACCATGAACTGTTTGAAAGCTGGACCTGGCAAGGCACCCAGGCCCTACCGGCCAAGACCCTGCGCGATTGGCTGGGGCAACTGCCCAAGGACGTGTTCCGCCTAAAAGGCCTGGTGCATTTGCAGGGCAACGAGCAACCGTTCTGGCTGCAACACGTGGGCAATCGCAGCCAGTTCACCCTGGCCAGCGGCGAACATGCGCAGAACTCGGCGCAACTGGTGTTTATCGCCCGACGCGGCAGTGGCTTGCGGGCAGCGCTGGAAGCGCAACTGCAGGAGATGCAGGGCCTGTAGACGCGGATGACGATGAAGGCAGAGTGCCGCCTTGACCTTGCTACCCTGGCCCTTGAAAATGCCCGACGCTTTTTTCGTCTCCCCGCTTACAGAAGTAGTGAAATTTCAATGTCCGATTCCCGCACCGAAGAATCCGTAGTCACCTTGCAATCCAAAGCTGAATACGAAAACGCCATCAATCTTTCACAGCATGTGCCAGCGGCCAAGAACATCAGTGAAATGGTGCTGGACGCCTTCCATACCTCCAAGGAAAGCGACCAGATCCGCGAATTGCGCATCGCCATCCGCCAGGCCCACGACGCCTTTGACGATGACCAGGCCTACGACCTGATGGGCCAGCTCAAGCAGCTCAAGGACGCCGAAGCCGCCGACAACGCCGCCCTCGAAGACTTGAGCTGCAAGTTCTCGATCAGCCGCATCCTTTCCAGCTTCAAGGACGACCCAGAGTTCCAGGAACTGGTCTACGGCCTGGCCCTCAAGGTGCTGAACCAGACCCACCAGGCCATCAGCAATCCGAGCGCCGGCAAAGGCAAGGCTGCACGGGCGAAGAAGGAAGTGGAAGTGTTTGTGATCAGCAAGGATGGCATCAGCGTCACCCTGCCCTTGCGCACGCCGCGCTCCAAACTCAATGTTGACCGCGAGGCGCTGGAATTCCTCGGTTTCAGCTTTGTGGGTGAAGGCGATGAGGCCGAGCTTGAGAGCGAGACCTTTGTGGATAACGCCGGTGCCGAGCAGCCGTTGACGCGCAAGAGCATCGTTACCGCGTTGCAGCAGCAGACGGCGTTTGACGGTTACAGCATCGCCCAGCAATAAGCCCTACCCCACCTCTAAATGTGGGAGCGGGCTTGCTCGCGAATGCGCAGTGTCAGTCACTTTATTTGTTGATTGATACACCGCTTTCGCGAGCAAGCCCGCTCCCACAGGTAAGCAGCTCCGCGCTCTGGTTTTGCTGTTGCTCTGCTTTTGATCTTGATCTTGATCTTGCCTTTGATCTTAGGCGCCCCGTTAAACCACGATGGCCGCAGGCAGGTATTGCGCAGTGGGCACCCCGGCATGAATGCCGGGGTAGCCGCGACACGGCCATGGATGGCCGATCGCGGCGGGCCCACGGAGCAATGCCTGACTGTGGGCATGCCGAGCCTAGGCGAGGCACCGAGTGGTGGGGCGAGGACCTTTTGGTTACTTTTGGGTCCCTCCAAAAGTGACCCGCTGTAAGAGCGGAACCAATAGCCGCCGTGACCGCAAAAATGGATATGTACTCATACCAAACCATCCCCAACACCCCACAAAAAAGCCCCGCTCTTCTCTCGAAGGCGGGGCTTTTCATTGCATCCCAACTCAGTGGGCGTAAGTCAGCAGCAACTCTTTCGGCACCTGGAAATCCAGGGACATCATCACGCTCAAGGCGGTGATGGTGAAGATCGAGAAGACGAACAACTTGCGCGCCCAGACGGTGTCATCCACCGCCTTGTAGCCAGTCCAGGCCATGTACAACCAGTACATGCCCATGGCTGCGGCCACGGCGAGGTAGCTCATGCCGGCGTAGCCACTGAAGGTCAACATCAAGGTCGCCACAAGGAAGGCCAGGATGTAGAGCAGGATGTGCTTCTTCGCCACCTGGATGCCACGCTTGACCGGCAGTACCGGAATCGAAGCCGCCAGGTAGTCGTTGAAACGGAAGATCGCAATGGCGTAAGAGTGCGGCATCTGCCACAGGCTGAACATCACCAGTAGCACCAGCGCAGCCATGTCGAAGCTATTGGTCACAGCCACATAACCAATCACCGGCGGCATCGCCCCCGACAGACTGCCCACCAGCGTGCCGTGAACCGACTTGCGCTTGAGGTACAGGCTGTAGAGGCCGACGTAGATGACAAAACCGATCACGGCAAACAACGCCGCCAGCGGGTTGGCCACCGTGTACAGCAACGCAACGCCGGCAACACCGAGGACGGTCGCGAAGATCAGTGCCAGTTTCAGGGAGATGAGGCCCTGGACCAGCACGCGATTCTTGGTGCGCTCCATCTTGATATCGATGTCACGGTCAATGCAGTTGTTGAACACGCAACCGGACGCCACAACAAGGGAAGTGCCGATCATTGCCGCCAGGAAAATGGCCAGATCGACATGCCCCTTGGAGGCCAGGAAGAAACCGCCTGCCACAGAAAGCACGTTACCGAAAATGATCCCCGGTTTGGTGATTTGGATAAAGTGCTTAAGCGACATCGGGTCTTACCTCACTTCGCCATCATGTAGGTGTGGATGCTGAACATGATCCACAACGACAGGCCAACCAGCAGCACGATCACAATGGCCGTGAACACAAACGCAACCACGTTGTTGCGCTGGGCCTGGGAGCGATCCAGGTGCAGGAAGTAATACAGGTGAACAACCACCTGGATCACCGCGAACAACAGCACGATGGCCAGTGTCGTGGCCTTCGGCAAGGTTGGGTACATCACCAGGCCGAACGGGATGACAGTCAGGATCACCGACAGGATGAAGCCAATGGCGTACGACTTTACGCTGCCGTGGCTCGCATCATGGCTGTCATGGGAGTGTGCGTTAGCCATTACAGAGTCCCCATCAAGTAGACAACGGTGAAGACGCAGATCCAGACCACGTCCAGGAAGTGCCAGAACAGGCTCAGGCAGCTCAGGCGGGTCTTGTTGGTCGACGTCAGGCCATGCTTGTTGACCTGGTACATCATGATCGCCATCCAGATCAGACCGGCGGTTACGTGCAGACCGTGGGTACCGACCAGGGTGAAGAACGCCGACAGGAAGCCGCTGCGGCTAGGGCCGTAGCCTTCGGAGATCAGCAGGTGGAACTCGTTGATCTCCATGGCGATAAAGCCGAGGCCGAGCAGGAAGGTCAGGCCCAGCCACTTCAGCACGCCTGCCTTGTTGCCACGGAAGAACGCCAGCATGGCGAAGCCGTAGGTGATCGAACTGAACAGCAGCAAGGCGGTTTCGCCCAGTACGTAATTCAACTCGAAGATGTCGTGGCCCGACGGGCCACCCGCTACGTTGTTTACCAGTACCGCGTACACCGCGAAGATCGACGCAAACAGGATGCAGTCGGTCATCAGGTAGAGCCAGAAACCGTAGACGGTCATCTCGCCCGCGTCGTGGTGGTCATCGTGCCCATGGTCATCGACATGGGCGTGTCCAGCATTGGTCACTAAGTTCGACATGGTTTAAGCCTGTTCCAACGAGGTTTCAACACGGTTGGCCGGAATCTTCTTCTCGGCAACCAGGCGAGCGTGCTGCTCGGCTTCGATGCGTTCGATCACGTCGACCGGCACCATGTAGCCTTGATCATCACGAGCCGCGTGGATCACGAAATAGATCACGGTGCCAGCCAGGCTAGCGATGGCCAGCCACCAGATGTGCCAGATCATCGCGAAACCGAATACCGTCAACAGCGCGCCCATCACCACGCCAGTGGCGGTGTTGTTCGGCATGTGGATCGGCGAGTAGCGCACAGGTCGCTGGTACGCAGTACCGTTTTCCTTGGCTTCGGTGAACGGATCGATCGTCTCGGCCTTAGGCAGCACGGCAAAGTTGTAGAACGGCGGTGGCGACGAGGTCGACCATTCCAGGGTGTGTGCATTCCATGGGTCGCCGGAGTCGCAGGCGTTCTGCTTGCGGTCACGGATACTCACGTACAGCTGGATCAACTGGCAGGCGATACCCACAGCGATCATCACCGCACCGAACATGGCGACGTACAGGTACGGCACCCACTCAGGGTTGGTGCTGGCGTTCAGACGACGGGTCATGCCCATGAAGCCCAGTGCATAGAGCGGCATGAACGCGACGAAGAAGCCGGTGATCCAGAACCAGAATGCAGCCTTGCCCCAGCCTTCGTGCAGCTTGAAGCCGAACGCTTTCGGGAAGTAGAAGCTGAAACCTGCGATGTAGCCGAATACCGCGCCGCCGATGATCACGTTGTGGAAGTGAGCGATCACGAACAGGCTGTTGTGCAGTACGAAGTCAGCACCCGGGATGGCCAGCAGTACGCCGGTCATGCCGCCGATAGCGAAGGTCACCATAAAGCCCAGGGTCCACAGAACCTGGCTGGTGAAGCGCAGACGGCCGTGGTAGATGGTGAACAGCCAGTTGAATAGCTTCACCCCCGTCGGGATCGAAATCAGCATCGTCGCCAGGCCGAAGAAGGCGTTGACGCTGGCCCCCGACCCCATGGTGAAGAAGTGGTGCAGCCAGACCATGAAGCCCAGTACAGAGATCGCGCCCGATGCGTAGACCATCGAGTGGTGACCGAACAGGCGCTTGCCGGTAAAGGTCGAGATCACTTCGGAGAAGATACCGAACGCTGGCAGGATCAGGATGTACACCTCAGGGTGACCCCATGCCCAGAACAGGTTCACGTACATCATTGGATTGCCACCAAGTTCATTGGTGAAAATGTGGAAATCCATGTAACGGTCAAGCGTCAGCAGTGCCAGGGTAGCGGTCAGGATCGGGAACGAAGCCACGATCAGGACGTTGGCCCAGGTACAGGTCCAGGTGAAGATCGGCATGTCCATCAGTTTCATGCCTGGGGTACGCATTTTCAGCACGGTGGCCAGGAAGTTGACCCCCGTCAGTGTCGTACCCAACCCGGATAGCTGTAGCGCCCAGATGTAGTAATCCATCCCCACGCCCGGACTGTATTGCAGCCCCGACAACGGCGGATAGGCAACCCAACCGGTCTTGGCGAATTCGCCGACGCCCAGGGACAGGTTGATCAGCACGACGCCGGAAACCAGCAGCCAGAAGCTCAGGGAGTTGAGGAACGGGAACGCAACGTCACGCGCACCGATCTGCAGCGGCACTGCCAGGTTCATCAGGCCGGTGAAGAAAGGCATCGCCATGAAGATGATCATGATCACACCGTGGGCGGTGAAGATCTGGTCATAGTGTTCAGGCGGCAAGTAGCCAGGCGAACCCTCGGTGGCCATGGCCAACTGGGTCCGCATCATGATGGCGTCGGCAAAACCACGCAGCAGCATGACCATGGCGACGATGATGTACATCACGCCGATTTTCTTGTGGTCGACCGACGTCAACCACTCGGTCCACAGGTAGGTCCACTTCTTGAAGTAGGTGATTGCCGCAAACAGTCCCAGACCACCCAGCGCGATCATGGCGATGGTCACCATCACGATCGGCTCGTGGAACGGCACCGCTTCCCAACTTAATTTACCAAACATCGTTTACTCCTCTGCCCCGGCAGCTGAATGCGAATTTGCGTCCGTCCCTTCCACAGCAGCCACTTCTTTCTTCTCGTGCTTGACCGGCTTGCCTGGCTTCATCGCTTCATACTTATCGATGATTTTGTCAAACAGGTCCGGCGTGTACGAGGAGTACAGCTCTACAGGGTTGTTCTGGCTTGGCTTGGCAAGGGCTTCGTATTCAGCTTTTTCCAGCTGTTTTGGTGAGCTCTTGGCTTCTTGTACCCAGGCATTGAAATCTTCCTGAGTGGTGGCGATTGCTTTGAATTTCATACCGGTAAAGCCCGCGCCACTGTAGTTGGCGGAGATACCGTCGAGCTCGGCGTTCTGGTTGGCAATCAGGTGCAGCTTGGTCTGCATGCCCGCCATTGCGTAGATCTGGCCACCCAGGCCCGGAATGAAGAACGAATTCATCACCGAGTCAGAAGTCACTTTGAAGTTGATCGGGGTGTTAGCCGGGAACACGATCTTGTTGACGGTGGCGATCCCTTGCTCGGGATAGATGAACAGCCACTTCCAGTCCAGCGCGACCACTTCGATAGTGATTGGCGGCACGTCGGATTCCAGCGGACGGTAAGGGTCCAGCTCGTGGGTCGACTTATAGGTGATGTAACCCAGGGCGATGATGATGAGTACAGGTACCAGCCACACCGCGATCTCGATCTTGGTGGAGTGCGACCACTTCGGCGCGTAGGTCGCCTTGGTGTTGGACGCGCGGTATTTCCAGGCGAACGCGAAGGTCATCACGATCACCGGCACCACGACCAACAGCATCAGCAGCGTAGCGGTGATGATCAGGTTACGTTGCTCCACGCCGACCTGACCCACAGGGTCGAGCAGCGTCCAGTTGCAGCCTCCCAGCAATAACATGCCGAAAAGCGGCACTATGCCTAGTAATCGGGTGTACCTGTTTTTACTCATCTCACGACCTCTAAAGCAGCTTGCGCAATGCAGTTGGGTTTTGATCGCCAACACTTCACCCTGCCAAGGGTTGGCATTTCTCTTCGATTGAATAAGGGCCTGCCCGGCGCTTCATGCGCTGATCGACACGTCCAGGTCTGGCGGTGAATTCTTATTCGATTTCGTTGGTCAAAGGCCTTGTTACAGACCAATTCCATTTGGTGCGGATAGTTGAAAGGCTGCCGGCACCTGGGGTCGCATGAAGCAATGTTTTCGCCTCTCGACCGCCCTATTTGCTCAGGGTTGAGCAGCACCGGACATTCAGTGCGGGCGATTGTAGTTAGCTAGCGATGTATAAACCATGACTTATAAAGAAATTATTTTTATCGATTACAGCAATAATCCTGCGCCATTGTTGCAAAGGTCCGGGATCGTATCGCGTTTGATTCTCAACAAAAACCACAAAAAATGCCGTGCTATTGCCCATTTTGTCGCATTCAGCGCCCTCTCCTGCCCCCCGTAAACCCTAGGCAAGCCCGCTAAAAACAAGGCATTCACAGCTCACTGGAAGTTCTGTACCGCACGCCGTGCGCGGGGTCGGCCTGGATGGAAAGTGACAGGCAAAAACGCCTGGTCAACGGCTGATCAAGCATCGGGGCACGGGGTGGGAAACGTCCTGCGGCGCCTTCAGTGTGACAACGTGTCGCACGTTGCGCGCTGCCATTCTTGTCCAGCGTCACGGTCCTTTCACAAAATGCCCGCACACAAAAACGCCCCGGCCTGCATCAGCAGGGCCGGGGCGTTTTGTAGGACGATTTAAGCGCTGTGCTTGCGGTTACGGTAAATGCCCAGGGGCACCAGGATCACCGTCAACACGAACGCCACCAGCGCCCATTGAGCCAGGGACAAGCCCAGGACCGGCGGGTACGGCGTGCTGCAGAAACCGTCGACCTGGAAGCCCAGCGGGAAGATCTTCGCCAGGGGCAGGTCATCGACAATCGGTTGCAACACGTCGATACCGCAACTGATGGCCGGATAGAACTGGGTATACACATGGTGCCCGGCGGCAGCGACACCCCCCAGGGCACTGAGCACCACCAGCACTTCAAAGACCGTGACACTGCGTTGGGTGCGCATCGCCGCGCCGATAAAGGCAAAGAGCGCAATCAGCAACAAGGCATAGCGCTGCAGGATGCACAGTGGGCATGGCGCTTCGCCCAACACTATTTGCATATAGAGCGCGCCACCGATCAGCGCCAGGCAGATGATCCCCAACAACACCAGGAAGCGCCGTTCACGCCCTAACCGCATTTCGTCAATCATCCCCGTTTCCCTTTGCCTAATGATGGTTGTGCCAATGGCCGCAAGTTTACACACAGGAGGTGAAAATTTAGCAGTAGGCAGCGGGAGGGTAGGCAAAATGGGTTAACGGCGCATTAATGTGGTGGTCTTTCGGGCCTCTTCGCGAGCAAGTCGAATCGTCGCACCGCCGCTCCCACATTTTGAATGTATTCACAGATCAAATGTTGGAGCGGCGGTGCGGTGTTGAAGAGCGGCCGCTTATTCCAGCGCCGCCGCCGGCCCAAAGAACTCATACCGGCTCTGCTTCTCAGGCACACCCAGTGCCTTGAGGTGACGCTTGATCGCACTCATAAAGCCCTTTGGCCCCAGGAAGTAGGCATCCACATCACGCTCCTCAGGCAACCACGCCGCCAGTTGCTCCTGAGTCAACATCCCCAGCTTGTCCGCCGCCGGGCTGATGCCATCATCCTCGGCATAGCAATAGAAGCGTTGCAGTTGCGGATGCTGCACGGCCAACGCATCGACCCAGTCACGGAACGCATGCACACCACCATTACGCGCACAGTGGATAAAGTGCACCGGGCGCTCGGTCGCCAAAGCCGCTTCCAGCATCGGCAGGGTTGGCGTGATGCCCACCCCGCCACTGATCAGCACCAGGGGTTTGTCGCTGGGCACCAGGGTGAATTCTCCCGATGGCGGGAACAGGTCGAGGGTCGCACCCACGTGCATCTGGTCATGCAGGTAGTTGGAGACCCGCCCGCCCGCTTCGCGTTTGACGCTGATGCGGTACAGGCCCGAATCGGTGCGTGCCGACAACGAATAGTTGCGGCGCACTTCTTCGCCATCGAGCAGCAGTTTCAGGCCGATGTACTGGCCAGGCTCAGCCGCGAGGATCGGGCCGTCATCCACCGGGGCAAAGTACAGGGAAATGATTTCGCTGCTCTCCTCCACACGCTTGACCAGCAGAAACGGCCGGGCACCACGCCAGCCACCAACGGCCTGGGCTTTTTCGTCGTAGATCGCACTTTCGGCACCGATCAGGATATCGGCCAGTTGCCCATAGGCGGCGCCCCACGCACCCATCACTTCAGGGGTGGCGATTTCATCACCCAGCACCTCGGAAATCGCCCGCAGCAGGCAGTTGCCGACAATCGGGTAATGCTCCGGCAGAATTTGCAGGGCCACGTGCTTGTTGATGATCTTGGCCACCAGGTCGCCCAACTGATCCAACTGGTCGATATGCCGCGCATACATCAGCACACCATTGGCCAAGGCGCGAGGCTGGTCGCCGCTGGCCTGGTGGGCCTGGTTGAACAGCGGGCGCACTTCGGGGTATTCGGACAACATCATGCGGTAGAAGTGGGTGATCAGGGCTTCACCACCGCTTTCGAGCAGTGGCACAGTGGACTTGACGATGGCACGGTCTTGAACGCTAAGCATGGGGAGACTCCTGAGCTTTTAGGCTTCTGAATGATTACCTTGTGATACTCAGTATTCGTGCCAACTAATAATTCGTTATTTATCAATAGCTTAATTTAAATATAGTCAATATGACTTCCTACACCTTATAGTCATTAGGACTACAAGGAGTCATTATGACTGCACACTCCCTGCTCACCACCCTGTTGCCATTGGTCGCCGACCTCTCCCGCGAACTGCCCGAAGGCGAGCGCTACCGACGCCTGCTGCAAGCCATGCGCACCCTGCTGCCCTGCGATGCCGCCGCGCTGCTGCGCCTGGACGGTGAATGGCTGGTGCCACTGGCGGTGGACGGCTTGAGCCCGGACACCTTGGGCCGACGCTTCAAGATCAGCGAACACCCGCGCTTCGAAGTGCTATTGAGCAGCCCCGGCCCGACCCGCTTCGACAGCGACAGCGAACTGCCCGACCCCTATGACGGCTTGGTCGATGGCCTGCACGGTCATCTGGAAGTCCACGACTGCATGGGCTGCCCGCTGTTTGTCGACGACCGCCCCTGGGGCCTGCTGACCCTGGATGCCCTGGACACCGAGCGCTTCGAGCGTGTCGAACTGGACGCCTTGCAAGCCTTTGCCAGCCTCGCCGCCGCCACGGTCAATGTCGCCGAACGTATCGAGCACCTGGCATTGCGCGCCGAGGATGAACACCAGCGCGCGGAAATCTATCGCCAGGCCAGCGGCCAGCAGCACAAGGAAATGATCGGCCAGAGCAAGACCCACAAGCGCCTGGTAGAGGAAATCAAGCTGGTGGGCGGCAGCGACCTGACCGTGCTGATCACCGGCGAAACCGGGGTCGGCAAGGAACTGGTGGCCCAGGCCATCCACGCGGCCTCATCGCGCAGCGAAAAACCGCTGATCAGCCTCAACTGCGCCGCCCTCCCGGAAACCCTGGTGGAGAGCGAACTGTTTGGCCACGTTCGCGGCGCGTTTACCGGCGCGCTAAATGAACGGCGGGGCAAGTTCGAGCTGGCCAATGGCGGCACGTTGTTCCTTGATGAGGTGGGCGAATTGTCGCTGACCGTGCAGGCCAAGCTGCTGCGGGTCCTGCAAAGCGGGCAGTTGCAACGGTTGGGCTCGGACAAGGAGCATCAAGTGGACGTGCGCCTGATCGCCGCCACCAACCGCGACCTGGCCGAAGAGGTGCGCAATGGCCGTTACCGTGCCGACTTCTATCACCGCCTGAGCGTATACCCGCTGCAAGTCCCGGCCTTGCGTGAACGCGGGCGCGACGTGTTGCTGCTGGCGGGTTTCTTCCTTGAGCAGAACCGTTCGCGCATGGGCCTGGGTAGCCTGCGCCTGACCAGCGATGCCCAGGCGGCGTTGCTGGCTTATGGCTGGCCCGGCAATGTGCGGGAGCTGGAACACTTGATTGGTCGCAGTGCCCTGAAAGCCTTGGGCAACCACCGGGAGCGGCCGAAAATTCTCAGCCTCAGCGCCAAGGACCTGGACTTGCCCAGTGAATCGGCGCCGCTGATTGAGGAACAGGCCGAGCTACCCGTGGTGACCGGTGACTTGCGCCAGGCCACCGAGCACTACCAAAGGCAAGTCATCGGCGCCTGCCTGGAACGCCACCAGCACAACTGGGCCAGCGCCGCCCGAGAGCTGGGGCTGGACCGCGCCAACCTGGGGCGCATGGCCAAGCGCCTGGGCCTGAAGTAACACCGATCAAACTGTGGGAGCTGGCTTGCCTGCGATGACAGTGGGTCAGCCAGCGTAGATTTTGGCTGCTCCACCGCCATCGCAGGCAAGCCAGCTCCCACATCAGATTTGCTTCGATTCCAAAAGCGGACTCACAGGCGTAATCGCTCGGGGCTTACGAAACACCAACACATTCCCCAGCATCACCAGCACCAACCCCACCAGTGCCGGGGCCGTCCACTGGTAGCCCTCGACCAGCGCCGAGACGTTCAGCGCCACCACCGGGAACAACACCGTGCAATACGCCGCCCGC
Organism: Pseudomonas sp. FH4; assembly: GCF_000510915.2. NCBI lineage: Bacteria > Pseudomonadati > Pseudomonadota > Gammaproteobacteria > Pseudomonadales > Pseudomonadaceae > Pseudomonas > Pseudomonas sp. FH4. The sequence goes on from NZ_AOHN01000006.1 coordinate 44,574, forward strand.
TCCGGGCCCATACGGCCGACCAAGGTCAGGTAGGCGGTAAAGCCGATCACCGAGCCCGGGATCACCAGGTACAGCAACGAACCGATATAGCGGGTGTTCCATTCCAGTTCAAAAGGAATGCCCTGGATCACGCAGTACAGCGCCAGCATCGACGCGCCGTAAGCCATGCCCCAGGCGTTGGTGGTCAACGGCTTGAGCCCGGCTTTCTGTTGCAGGCTCGACAGCATGTTGCCCGCCGAGAAACACATCGTCCCCAGCAACGCCAGGCCCAAGCCCAATAGCGTCTCGGGGCTGGCGGTATGCCCGGCCAGTTCCGGCCAGAACAACAAGCCCAGGCCGAGCAACCCAAGGCCGCCGCCCAGCAACACATTGCGCGCGACTTTCTGGCCGAAGAACACTCGGGCATTCAACGCATTCCACAGCGTCGCGGTGGAGAACACCACCGCCACCAGGCCACTGGGGATCCACTGGCTGGCCGTGAGGAAGCACATGAAGTTCACGCAAAACAGACACAAACCCTGGGCCAGGCAGATCAAGTGCCCGCGCCGGTTCATCACCTGCAATTTGCGACTGAGCAGCAGCAACACAAACAGCACCAGCGCTGCCAGGCCGAAGCGATAGACGATGGAAACCGGAATTTCCACCACGCCCAATTGCCACTTGAGGGCGATCCAGGTGGTGCCCCAGATCAGCACAGTCAGTAAATACAGGGAAAGGTTCATGGCGCACTCCGGTGGTTGAGCCACAGTGTCGCCCTGCCCTGATGCTGCGCACTTGCAGATTCTTGCGCTTTTGTCAGGCCGAGGGATCACAGCACCAACTGCCGGGAGTAGGATGCAAGGCGTCCCAGAGAACGAATTATGCCTACCCTGGAAACCCTGCAAGTCTTTCAAGCCCTCAACCGCTCGCCCAACGCTCGCCTTGAGCTCAGCGCCGAGCTTGGGGACGGCTTGTCTGCGGCTTTGTGGAGCAACCACCATGATGCCCAGGACTACGAGGCGCCCAGCCATCACACCCTGTCCTGCTACGTGGGCGGTGGCACCGAGACATTTCGGCGCGGCCAGCCCGGCACCAAGGGTGGCCCTGACAAATTGTGCATCCTGCCCGCCGAGCATCAGTCGGCCTGGGTGATCAACGGCGAGATCCGCCTGGCCCATGTGTATTTCAGCGCGGAGCAATTTGCCCTGGGTTGCGTCACCCTGCTGGACCGCGAGCCCCGGGCGCTGCAACTGCGCGAAAGTACGTTCCTGGAAGACCCGCAGCAAGCCCGGCGCTTTCACCAGTTGATTGGCCTGAACTGGCAGGAACCTGCCGAACGCCTGCTGACCAGTAGCCTGGCCCATGAAATGCTCAGCCACACCCTGCTCAGCCAGGTCGGCCTGCGTGAAGGCTTGCGCCTCAAGGGTGGCCTTGCTGCGCATCAACGCCGGCAGTTGGTGGACTACATTGAGCAGCAACTGGCCGAGCCGATCAGCCTGGGGCAACTGGCCGGATTGTGCGCGTTGTCGGAGTACCACTTTGCGCGGATGTTTCGCGAAAGCTTCGGCTTGCCGCCTCACCAATATGTACTGGCCCGCCGCCTGGCTCGGGCGCAGGTGATGTTGCGCAGCGGGTTACTGCCGTTGGGGGAGATCGCCCTGGCGTGCGGATTTTCCAGTGCCAGCCACTTTACCAACCGGTTTCGCCAGGCGATGGGGGCGACACCGGGGGAGTATCGGCAGGCGTTCCAACCCTAACCCTGAACATACACGCATCCCTGTAGGAGCGAGCTTGCTCGCGAAAAACCTGAGGGCAATGCGGGGAGTCAGGTTCCCCGCGTTATCGTTAACGACCTTCGCGAGCAAGCTCGCTCCTACAAAGGATCGTCGCCAGTCGATCCTCCAGAGCCTTGATCCGACTGCCCTCCACCACATAGTTATTGGTCAGCATCGAAAACACCAACCGCCGCCCACCCGCATCGGTGATGTAGCCCGTCAACGAAGACACCCCACCCATCGAGCCCGTCTTGGCCTGCAGGTTGTCTTGCGCCGCTGTCCCGCGCAGGCGGTAACGCAGGCTGCCGCCATTCAGGCGATCCGGGTTGCCGGCAATCGGCAGCGCGTCGTACCAGGCGTTGAACCACGGCTGTTTGCCCATGGCCAGCAGCAGGTCGGTGAAGTTCTGCGCCGACACCAGGTTACGTCGCGACAAACCCGAGCCGTCCACCTGATTCAACGTCGCCGGATCCATGCCCTGGCGGCGCAGAAAATCCGCAACCGCCACCACACCCGCAGCCGCCGTGCCGGCATTCGCCTGTTTGCGCCCCATGGCCTTGAGCAGCGCTTCGGCCATGCTGTTGTTGGACAGTTTGAGCAAGGGCCTGATCAGTTCCTGCAACGGCGCCGACTCATGTACCGCCAACACGGTTGCCACCTCTGGACTCACGCCGCCGATCACCCGCCGGCCCTGCACAGTGATCCCCTGCTCCGCCAAGGCCCGCTCAAACAGATTGGCCACCAGTTGCGTCGGCTCCCAGACGCTGACCCATTGACGGCTTTGCGTCCCCGGCTGCAAGGCGCCGCTCAGGCGCAGCAGGTTGCTGCCGTGCTGGCGATTGAGCCCATAGCTGTTACCCGGGCCGCTGACCGCCAGGTTGCTCAGTTGCACATAATCAGTGGCCGGACTAAGGCTGACACTCACTGCTTGGCCGATTGCCGCGGGCGCCCTGGCCGTGACGATCAAGGTGCCCGCATCAAAATCGGCATTGGGCGACACCGTCAACGCGGAGATCTGCGCGCCGTAATATTTGTCTTCATCGTCATGGGCCCAATCGACGCCCAGGCGCTCGGCGTCGAACCAGCTGTCATCGAACACCAGATCCCCCGTCACCTGCCGGATGCCCTTCCCGGCCAGCTTCGCCGCCAGCGCCTGGTAGTCCGCCCACTGGATCGTCGGGTCGCCCAGGCCACGCAGGTACAGATTGCCCATCAGGCGCGCGCCTTGTTGGCGGCCATTACTCAGCAACTGTGTGGAAAACCGATACTGCGGGCTCAGTACATCCATGGCCGCCGCCGTGGTCAGCAGCTTCAGGCTGGAGGCCGGCACCAGCCGTGTCCGTGGGTTGTGCTGGTACAGCGTGCTGCCACTGCGGGCATCGCGCACCATCAATGAAACGCTGGCGCCCGCCAGGGCCGGATCGGCCAGTAACCGGTCCAGCGCCTGCTCGCGGGTTGTCGAAGGCGTGGCACAGCCCCCCAACAACAGGCTCATGCCCACCAGCATGGCGCGGGTGTGTATCCATCGTCCCAACTGCATCAACACGTCCTGGCGATCAACAAAGAGCGCAACGCTAGCAGCTCAGGCCGCCAGCGTCATCGCCGATGGTCAGAACTCCAGGGTGCTGGACAACGACACCTGGCGTGCATCGCCCATGGACACAAACAAACGGCTGACGGCCGAGGTGTAGTAGGTACGGTCAAACAGGTTCTTCACGTTGAGCTGGAACTTGACCTTCTGCCCGTCGACCCGGGTGTCATAGGTGGCAAATGCATCGGCCACGGTGTAGCCCGGCAGGTCGAAGCTGTTGAGGGCATCACCGGCACGTTCGCCCACGTAACGGGCACCCGCACCGACGCGCAGTTGATCGCCACCCACGATCGTGCCGAAGTCATACACGGCGGATAAAGCCGCCGTATTTTTCGCCACGTTTTGCAGGTTCTTGCCCTTGTAGGTCAGGTCTTCGGTGACTTCTGCATCGGTGTAGGCATAACTGCCGATGAGGCTCCACTGGTCAGTCAATTGCCCGCTCAGGTCCATCTCCAGGCCACGGGAGCGCACTTTGCCGGCGACACTGTAGATCGAGGTCGCACCCTCGGTGATCGACACCAGCACGTTGCGCTTGTGGATATCAAACAACGCGACGTTGGCGGTGATGCGCCCCGGCATATCGAGCTTGGCTCCCAGTTCCCAGGACTTGGACTGTTCCGGGGCGATGCTGCCGTCAATCACCATCTTATTATCCAACGGCGCGATGGTGGAGTTGGGCTTGAACGATTCGGTGTAGCTGCCATAGAACGACAACTCATCGGTGTAGCGGTACACCAGGCCGGCGCGGGGCACCCACTTCTGGCCGTTGCTGTCGGTGTTGGCGGTAAACGGGCGGCCCTTGCCGGCGTACTGGTCGTACGCCTGGAAGCGTGCGCCACCGACCAAGATCCACTGGTCGGTCAGGTGGATCGCGTCCTGAAAAAACACGGAGTCGCTGCGCAGCAGGTCGGTCTGGTTGCTGTCCGGCGCACTGACGGTAGTGCCCGCCACTTCGCGGCCATACACCGGGTCGTTGTAATTGAACACGCTGCGGCTGGCCTGGCGGATCAGGTCGGCGCGGTAGATCTTGCGGTACTCGTCATCCAGGCCGAACACCAGGTCATGGCGCATGCCGGCCACGTCCACCTTACCTTCGAGGCTGACGGTGGTGAAGCGGTCGGTGGTCAGCGCGCCCTGGGTGCCGTCCATATTGCGATTCAAGGTGCCATTGGCGTTGACCTTGCTCACGCGCACCTGGCTGGCGTCGTAGGTTTCGCGGTTCCAGCTATAGCCGAAATGGGCCTTCCAGTCGTCGTTCAGATCGTGGTCGACCTCGAAGCGATACAGGTCGGAACGGCCTTCCATATTGTTGAACGGCTCGTCCAGGCGACGCGTGGCCGGGATGTCCAGCGGGTGATTGGTCTTGGGGTCGATGGCCGTACCACGGTCGAACGGCGAGAGGAACTCACGGTGCTCGTAGGCCAGCAATACCTTGGTGTTGTCGCCGTACCAGGCCAGGGAGGGGGCGATCACGCTTTCACGGTAAGTGCCGAAGTTGCGCCAGTAATCTTCGTCCTGATGGTCGACGATCAACCGGTAAGCCAGGCCGCTGTCGCCAATCGGGCCGGTGGTGTCGAGGGTGCCGCCGCTGCCGTTCTTGCCGCTGCCATAGGTCGAGCCACGCACGGTCAGCGCGGTGGATGGGGTCAACTCGGGTTTCTTGCTGACAATATTGATCACGCCGCCCGGGTCCTGGATGCCATACAGCAACGACGCCGGGCCCTTGAGCACTTCGACACGCTCGGCGGTTTCGTTCAGCGCCCGGCCCTGCACCACGGGCATACCGTCGCGCATGACCGAACCGTTACGGTTGTCGCCAAAACCGCGCAACATCACCGCATCCTGGGTACTGCCCAACGTATTGGCCTGGGTGATGCCACTGATATTGCCCAAGGCATCATCGAGGTTGCGCGGCACCTGGTCGCGCATCACCTGGGCCGGCACCATGTTCACGGTTTGCGGGGTTTCCAACAGCAATCCCTGGGAACGCATCACCGAACTGGTGGGCGGCGGCTGGTAGCTGTTGGTTTGCTGCGGGTTGACGCCACTGATGGTGGTGGCCCCCAGGTTCAATGCGCCTTCGGTGGGTGCCGGCTCCAGCGCCAGGGTGCGCGCGTCGATCTGGCGCAAGGTCAAGCCGGTATTGCCCAGCAAGCGCTGCAGGGCCTGGGCCGCACTCATCCGCCCGCTGACAGCCGGGGCGTTGAGGGTGTAGGGGGCTTCGTCGGTATAAACCACGCTGATGCCGGTCACGCGGCTGAAATCGCTCAGGGCCTGGGGCAACGGTTTGGCCTGGAGCGCGAAGTTGAAGAGCGTGCTTTGCTGCTGCGCATCTGCCGCCTGCGCCAGGCTCAAGGGCAATATTGCCAGACTTGAAGCGACCAGAAAGGAGGCTCCCAGCCACTGTTTAACCGAACCGCCTGCCGCCGACTTTGCCCTGGACTTCATGCTTGAGCACCCGTGTAGAAAACGCCGTTAATGCGAATTGATCGCAGTTTCAAGCACTACACGGATGGCGCGGGGTTTTACCTCAGGTGAAATTGAAAATAATTTCACCGTCAGCCTTTGTTCTTGTTTTTCGCCCCGCCCTGACGGGCCTTGAAGCGCGGGTTGGACTTGCAGATCACATAGATCCGCCCCCGACGCTTGACGATCTGGCAGTCACGATGACGGTTCTTGGCTTCTTTGAGTGAGGACAGCACTTTCATGGGGGAGGCTCCTGGATATGAATGTAATAACATATCATAAATACAAATAAGAACCGTTATCAACTTTCTTTCAGTTATCCGCTATTCCTGTGGGAGGAGGCGTTTTTGTTAGCGGACGACGATCAGACGGCCCAGCACGCTGTGCTGCTCAAAACCCAGCACCGCCTGCAAGGCCTTGAGCACCGCCTCGGGGTCGTTGCTCGGGAAGCTGCCGCTGACCCGGCGGGCGCCGAGTGCGTCGTTGAGCAGCAGGATACGGCCGGGGTAATAGCGGGAAAGGTCTTTGACCACATCGGCCAAAGGGGTCTTGTAGTAATTGAGCCAGCCATCACGCCAGGCCATGCGCGCTTCGCTGTTCACCGCATGCATCTCGTCGGCCACACCCTCGCTGTAGGCCACTTGCTGGTCGGCCGTCAGAATCTGCTGAGTACCCTGCGCCGACGGTTTGACCCCCACCCGCCCCGACAACACGGTCACCTGGGCGCCCGCCGGTTGCAGGCGCACTTCAAACTGCGTGCCCAGTACCCGCGCTTCGCCGCTGCCGGCGTGCACCACAAAAGGCTGGCCGGTGTGGGTGACGCTGAAAAAACCGGCGCCACGGCGCAGTTGGATCTGCCGCTCGCCGTGGCGAAAATCCACGGCAATCGCACTGTCGGCATCCAGGGTGACCTGGCTTTGATCGGCCAGGATCACGGTTTTGACTTGCCCAGGCAAGCTGACGTAATCGGCGCCCAGGTCATCGACCCAGCGCTGCGGCTGCCAGCCCGCGCCCATCGACACCATCAACAACAGACATGCCGCCAGGGCCAAGGCCCCCGACCAGCGGCGCACACGGGAGCGCTTCGCGGCGTCCATGGCCTTCAGGTAACGCTGCAAAGCCAAGGCGTCTTCGTCGGCCAGGGTGCTCGCCGGCACCTCGCTCAATTCCCACAACACCTGCGCCTGGGCATACGCCTCGACGTGGGCCGGGTCGGCACGCAGCCAGCGGCTGAACGTGGCCTGGTCGCCACTGCTGGGCGCATCGTGCAGCAGGCTGAGCCAGGCCAGGGCGGCCTGTTCCTGGGCGGGTGTCGGGGTGGTGGTCACGGTGCTTTCCCTGGCGAACGTGGCGGATGGGCTTCCCGAAGGCTGGCTTTGCAGGCTTCGAGAGCGCGCATCATATGTTTTTCCACAGCGCTTTGGGACAGGCCCATGGCCTTGGCGATTTCGGCGTACTTGCGCCCGTGGATCCGGTTGAGCAAAAAAATCTGCCGCGTGCGTTCCGGCAAACGGCGCAGCGCCGCTTCGACATGGCGCAGGTCGTTACCGGCCTCCAGCGCGGCCTGGGGCTCGCAGCCAGAATGATCCTGCTGCTCCGGCAGCCAGCCTTCATTGCCGCGCACCCGCGCGCCTTCGCTGCGCAGGTGGTCGATGGCGATATTGCCGGCGCAGCGCAGCAGGTAGGTGCTCAGTTCCTCAACCTGCACCAGGGGCCGGCGCCAGAAACGCAGGAACAAATCCTGCACCAGGTCCGCTGCCGTCGCACGGCAGCCTACCCGGCGGCTGACCAAGGCCTCCATCTGTGAACGCTGGGACAAAAACACCTGCAGGAAATGTGCGCGCCCGCCCGACGATTCGGCGCGGGGGTGATCCTGGGATTCGGGCGGCGTGGTGATCATCAAGGCGGCTCAGAGGGTCGCGAAGGCCGCAACGGGGCTGGCCAGCAGGCCGACGCCCGCCAGGATCAGGGCCAGCCTTGGCCGATAGGGCATCAACAACACCAGCAACAGCGCACTGAGCATCAGCACCGCACACCAGTCCACCAGCCCGCGACTCCAACCAGCCGCCTGCACTGCCGGCCAGATCGACACCAGCAACAGCAGCCAACCGCCCAAGCGCAAACCCAGGCGCCGGCGTGGCGAAGGTTTGCTGTGCAGCAACTCGCCGTGATGGCGATCCAGGGACAGGCACAGCGCGGTGAAGCCCGCATAGCACAACAACAAGGCCAACAACATCAGTTCACCTCGCCTTTGAGCGTCAACGGCCGGGCGCGCTCGGCCTTGGGCTGCGCGGCGCTGCGGAGTTGCATCTTCCAGGCCGCCCAAGCCAGGAACAGGCCACTGCCCAGGCAGGTCAGGTCAAAGCCGGCCATCGCCCAATCGCCCTTGGCCAGCGACACGCCCAAGTGTTCGGAGGTAGTCAGCGCGTTAAGCAGCGGCACGCCGATAAACAGCAAGGCACCCACCGCCAATTGTTCGACCCAGGCCCGGCGGCCACGGCGCAGCATGGCGTGCAGCAGGGTCAGGCCCCAGGCAATAAAGAAGCCCTGCACTTCCCAGTCCGAACGTTCGGCGAAGTTCGCAGGCAGCAAGCGATTGGCCCAGAAAAACACGGCGATGGCGATGACCAGCCCGGACATGCTGGCAACGTTCAGCACCTCCACCAGGCGCAGCTCAAACGGCATCACTCCGGTTTTTGCGTGCTTGAGCTGACGCTTGCCCAGCCAGATCACCAGGCCGGTGCCGATCATCGCCGTACCCGCCAGGCCACAGATAAAGTACAGCCAGCGCAGCACCGGGCCGGCGAAGTGGCCCATGTGCAAGCCGTAGAAACTGCCACCAATCGCCATCGGCAGCGACTGTTCGGCACTGACGCGCAGCACCTCACCGGTGGTGCCATTAAAGGACACGGTGCTGCCGAACTCATGCACCACCCGGTCAGAGCCGGCGCGGGAAACATTGACCGAGGCATTCACATCGCCTGGGTTGTTCACCGCCAAGCGCCCTACATGCCCACCGTCCCACTGCGCCCGAGCCTGCTCCACCAACGGCGCCAACGGCAGCAGTTTGCCCGGTTGGCCGAGAGCCGGCGCGTTGTTGGTGGCCGGGAACAGTTCATTGAAGAATGCACGGGTGTTGCCGTCATAAGAGGCAAGAATGCTGGCCGGCATGACCATCGTCATGAAAATCACCAGGCTGCTGTAGGTGATCATCAGGTGGAACGGCAGCACCAGCACACCGACCGCGTTGTGCCCGTCGAGCCAGGAGCGCTGGCCCTTGCGCGGGCGGAAGGTGAAGAAGTCCTTGAAGATTTTCTTGTGGGTGATGATCCCGGTGATCAGCGCGACAAACATCACCATCGCCGCGATGGTCGACAGCCAGCGGCCCCAGGGATGGGGCATCTGCAACTGGAAATGGAACCGATAGAAGAATTCGCCGCCCATGGTTTCACGGGCCTGGAGTTGCTCGCCGGAAACCGGGTCGAGCAGTTTTTCGATGAAGTTACCGCGTCGGCCTGGGTCGATCTTGTCTTGCCACATCACCGATAAACCAGGCTCGCGACCGTTGGGCAGGTTGATAAACCAACGCGCGGCCGTGGGTGCGTGCTGTTCCAGATAGCTTTGCGCCACGGCCAGGCTGCGGGCATCGTCCACCGCATGGGCCGGCACTTCCGGCTGCATCCAGTGGGTGATTTCATCCTTGAAGTAAGCGAGGGTGCCGGTGAGGAAAATCGCGAACAGCAACCAGCCGAAAATCAACCCGGCCCAGGTGTGTAACCAGGCCATTGCCTGACGGAAACCCTCTTTCATGGGTGCGCCATCCAATAAGCCAGGCCAGCCAGGGTGGCCAATATCGCGCTGGGCACCAGCACACCAAACCAGGCACGGGCGGCTGTGCGGCAGGCAAAACACCAGATCACCGCCAGCAGGTAGAACACAAAGGAACTGAGCATGCCGCTGACCACCGCATCGGCACGGGAAATGGGCAGCCATAAGGTCAGGCAGACACTGGCCAGGGACGCCAGCATGTAGCCGCCGACGACAGCGGCCAACAGCCGCGAGGTCACAGCAAGACGATAAGAAAGAGGAAGTGAGGCTTTGCGTTTCATGCCGAAGGCGCCTGGTTCATCAGGGCTGCGAGTTTAATGATAAATATTCTCATAAGCAAAAGAGAACGGATTAACAGAGCGACGAACATCAAATGTGGGAGCTGGCTTGCCTGCTCCCACAGGGTTCTGTTGCGGCTATAAAGCCCCCATCGGTCTCCTGCTGATTGCCGAATGCCACCTCGCAACCCTACAATGCGAACAATTCTCGTTACCTACAGCATGCAGATGCTGCCGGAGTGTTCGCGTTGCGGCCGTCCAATACCGTCGAAGTCCTGTATCACGACCATCACCTCTGGCTGACCGGCTGGTTGCGACGCAAGCTCGGCTGCCCGCAAAGCGCCGCCGACCTGACCCAGGACACGTTCATCCGTGTACTGACGGCACGTGACACACCGACGCTGATCGAACCGCGTGCCTTCCTGACGACCATCGCCAAACGCGTGCTGTTCAACCATTACCGCCGCCAGGACCTGGAACGCGCCTACCTCGACGCCCTGGCGCAGATGCCCGAGCACGTTGCGCCTTCGGAAGAAGACCGGGCCATCATCCTGCAAACCCTGATGGAGCTGGACCAGTTACTCGACGGTTTGCCAGTGCTGGTCAAGCGCGCCTTCCTGCTGGCCCAACTCGACGGCCTGACTTATCCACAGATCGCTGCCGAACTGGGGATCTCCATCGCCACCGTCAAACGTCATCTGAATAAAGCCGCCATGCGCTGCTACTTTGCCCTATGAACCCCGCCGCGAACTTCTCGACCCAGGTCGCCGAACAGGCGGTGCAGTGGCTGATGCAAATGCAGCAAGGCCCGCTCAACCCGCGCCAGCAGGCCAATTGGCAACGTTGGCTGGACGCCCACAGCGAACATCAACGGGCATGGGAGCATATCCAGCGGGTCAACCAGCGCCTGCGCGGGATGCCATCGCCCTTGGCCCATGCGGCGTTGAACGCACCGAAATCCAGCAGCCGGCGCCAGGCGCTGAAACTCCTGCTGATCCTCGGTGTCGGCTCCGCCGCGACCTGGGGCCTGCGCCAGCAACACCTGATCCCGCCGCTGAGCGCCGACTACCGCAGCCCCCTCGGCCAGCGGCGCAAGGTGCAACTGGCCGAAGGCAGCCAATTGCAACTCAATACCGCCAGTGCGGTGGACGTGCAGTTCGATGGCCCACAACGCCTGATCCGCCTGCTCGAAGGCGAGATATTACTGCGCGCCAACACCCCGTTGCAGATCATCACCGGCCAGGGCATCGTCACCACCCAGGCGGCACAGGTGAATGTGCGCCAGTTCAACGATCACACCCAAGTGGCAGTGCTGGACGGCCAGGTGGAGATTGCACCCAGGTCCTACAGCGGCCTGCCCCTGACCCTGGAAAAATCCCGCCAGGCCAACCTCACCCGCAAAGGCTGGGATACGCCGCGCCTGACCGATGCCAACACTGGCGCCTGGGCCGACGGCATGCTGGTGGCGTCGCACATGCGCCTGGCCGATTTCCTCGAAGAACTGAGCCGTTATCGCCGCGGCCAATTGCAGTGTGACCCGCTGGTGGCCAACCTGCTGATCTCCGGCAGCTACCCGCTGGACGACAGCGAACGCATTCTGGACCTGCTGCAAATCAGCCTGCCGGTCAAAGTCCGGCGCTTTACCCGTTACTGGGTCAGCGTCGAAGCCCGTGCATGAATTATTTTCTGCAAACGTGAGCCGTTTTCCCGATCTCGCGTGACAGACAAGGAAAGCCACCCGGATTCCCTTCTCTCAGGAACGTTCTTCATGCCCCAGCAACCGACTCGCCTGACGCCACTTGCCCGTACCCTGCGCCATTTGTTGCTGGGCGCCAGCCTCAGTTTCAGCGCCCTGCCCTACGCCATGGCGGCCGAGGCCAAGCCTTATCACATCGCCCCGTCATCCCTGGAGGCGGCGCTGAATCAATTTGGCCGTGAAGCCGGCGTGCTGATTTCCTTTGGCTCGCAAGTGACGGCCGGGGCGCAAAGCCAGGGCCTGACGGGCAACTACACCACTGAAGAAGGCTTGAATGCACTGCTCAAAGGCAGCGGCCTGCAAGCCCGCGCCGAGGGTAACAATGCCTACAGCCTGCAACCGCTGAACGCCCCGGCCACCCTGGAGTTGGGTACCTCCAATGTGGTCGGCGACTGGCTGGGCGATGCCGCGCAAACCAATGTCTTCGAACACCCCGGCGCCCGTGATGTGATCCGTCGCGAAGAGTTCGAGCGCCAGGGCGCCACCCAGGCCCGCGATGTGCTCAACCGCATTCCCGGGGTCAATGCTCCGGAAAACAACGGCACCGGCAGCCACGACATGGCGCTGAACTTCGGCATTCGCGGACTCAACCCGCGCCTGGCGTCACGTTCGACCGTGTTGATGGACGGGATCCCGGTGCCCTTCGCACCGTATGGCCAACCGCAACTGTCGTTCGCGCCGATCAGCATGGGCAACATGGATGCGGTGGACGTGGTGCGCGGCGGCGGCGCCGTGCGTTACGGGCCGCAGAACGTCGGCGGCGTGGTCAACTTCGTGACCCGGGCGATTCCCGATGCGCCGACCGTCAAGGGTGGCCTGCAGACCGAGACCAGCCCGTCCTCCAGCCATGATGGCTTCAAGACCACCGGCAACCTGCTGGCGGGCGGCACCGCCGACAACGGCCTGGGCGGCGCGATTCTGTATTCCGGCACCCGTGGCGGTGACTGGCGCGAACACAGCGACACACAAATCGACGACCTGATCCTCAAGGGCAACTACCAACTGGATGAGGCCAACAGCTTCAATGCCATGGCCCAGTACTACGAAGGTCAGGCCGATATGCCCGGCGGCTTGAGCACTGCGGCCTACAAGGCGGACCCGTATCAATCCACCCGCCCCTACGACAAGTTCTGGGGCCGCCGTACGATGTTCAACGTCGGCTATCGCTACCAGGAAGACCGCCGCGAATTCACCGTCAACAGTTTCTTCACCAAGACCTTGCGCAGCGGTTATCTGGACCAGGGCAGCTTCCTCTCGCTGTCCCCGCGCGAGTATTGGGTACGCGGCCTGGAAACACGCCTGGCGCAAGGCTTCGACCTCGGCCCGACCAGCCATGAAGTGGGCATCGGCTACCGCTACATCAACGAAGCCGGGCACGAATTGCGCTACCGCACGCCGATCAGCGCCAACCAGCAATTGCCCAACACCGACAGCCGCAACGACCGCGATACTCGGGGCGGCACCGAAGCCAATGCGTTCTTTGTCGACGACCGGATTGATATCGGCAAGTGGACCGTGACCCCTGGCATCCGCTACGAAATGATCAAGTCGCAACAGACCAACAACCTGACCAACGTCAAATACAAGGGCGACTACAACACCGCCTTACCAGCGTTGAACGTGCTCTATCACCTGACCGACGACTGGAACCTGTACGCCAACACCGAAGGTTCCTTCGGCAGCGTGCAGTACAGCCAGATGCCCAACCGTGTGAGCAGCGGCGCGGTCAAGCCAGAAAAGGCCCGCACCTGGGAAGTCGGCACGCGCTACGACAACGGTGCGCTACGTGCGGAAATCGGCGCCTTCCTGATCAACTTCGACAACCAGTATGAAAGCAACCAGACCAACGACTCGGTGATCGCCCGGGGCGAAACCCGCCACCAAGGCATCGAGTCCAGCCTCAACTACGCCCTCGACGGTTTGAGCCCGGCGCTGGCCGGTTTTGATGTGTACGCCAGCTATGCCTACGTCGATGCAACCATCCGCGAAGACGGCCCGAACAAAGGCAACCGCGTGCCGTTCTCGTCCAAGCACAAAGGCACCCTGGGCGTGGGTTATACCGAAGGCCAATGGAAGTTGAACCTGGACAGCACCTACCAGAGCAGCCAGTTCGCCGACAACGCCAACACCCAGGCCGAAAGCGCTGATGGCAGCACCGGGCGCATCCCCGGCTACATGCTGTTCAGCAGCCGCGCCGCCTATGATTTCGGCCCGCAGTTATCAGATTTGAATGTGGCGGTGGGGGTGAAGAACATCTTCAACACCCAGTACTACACCCGCTCGTTTGACGACAACAACAAGGGCAAATACGTGGGTGAGCCGCGTACGGTGTACGTACAGACGTCGGTCGCGTTCTGACGGCCGGACTACCGGCTTTTTGTAGGAGCGAGCTTGCTCGCGAAAAACCTGAGGGTAATGCGGGGAATCAGGTTCCCCGCGTTATCGTTGACGCCCTTCGCGAGCAAGCTCGCTCCTACAGTGAAGCGTTCATCAGATACAAAAAAACGGGCCTGCATCTGCAGGCCCGTTTATTTGGGGTTGAAAAACACTCAGCAATCAGCTGTTAAGCGCAGCCTGTTCGTTTTCCAGGAATTCCTCTTCAAGCCCGGCATCATCGACTTGGTTGTTTGGCGTGCTTTTCTCTGCACGCGGCTTGCCCTGCAGCCTGCCGAACAGATTACTCAGCGCGTGTTCCAGCTTGGTGGCCGCCCCGTCGATCGCCTGTTCCAGGGTGTCGGCTTTCTGAAGCACCGAAATCGGTTGATGACCCTTTGGCCGCGCTTCCAGGCGGCAACTCAAATCGTGGGGGCCCGGCTTGTCGCCGTTCTCATCGCGCAGGTAAACCTCGACGCGGGTCAGGTCTTCTTCATAACGTTCGAGCGTGCTCTCAATGGTAGTACGTACCCACTCCTCCAGTCGGATGCTGCTTTCAATATGGTTGTCGCTGTTGACTTGGATTTGCATAGTGTTTCCCTTATTTCAGCTAGCTCGCCAGAGGTCACAACTGCAACACCGATGCGGTGAAACCATGACCTCTTGATTACACAATTGAGCACCTGACGGAACAATTCAACCCCTTTGCAAAGATAAATCCCACATTACAAATTAAGTCTGACAACCGCCCAAAGCGCTGTTATCGTCGGGAGTTGGGTACATCCTCCTACCTCAATAAATCCTCACAATTGCCCCTCTCCCAAGGGGTGCAATCCGCGAAAGATCCCCGCCTCTTCCACCAGCCAGTCATGCACCGCACGCACGCCCGGATGATTCAGTGCGCCTGGGGCATAGAGCAGCACATAACGTTTGTGATTCGGCACCGCGAGGCCGAACGGCACGATCAGGGTGCCACGCTCCAATTCGTCATTGAGCAGGGTTCTTCGGGCAATCGCCACGCCCATGCCGGCAATGGCCGCTTCGATGGTCAGGTGATTACGGTTGAAGGTGTGACCGCGCCGCACATCAGCGTCGTGATAGCCGATAGCGTTCAGGTAAAACTCCCACTCGGCGTACTCATAACTCCCACGCCAGGCGGTGATGTCGTGCAGCAGCGGGAAATGGGCCAGGTCGGCCGGCCCGTGCAGCGGCGGGCGCCCGCGCAACAGGCTCGGTGCACATACCGGGAATATCTGTTCGTCGAGCAAGGCTGTGGATAACAAACCAGGATAACTGCCGTCGTTAAGGTCGATGGCCAGGTCGAAGTCGCCTTCGTGCAGGGCAATGCTGCTGTCTTCAGCCACCAGGCGCAGTTGGATATCCGGGAAGCGCTGCTGCAAACGGGGCAAACGCGGTGTCAGCCATTTACCGAGGAAGGACGGAATGGAGCGCAGGCGCAAGGTACCGCTGATCATCCCCGCATCCAGGCGCTGCAACTCGGCATCGATGCTGCCGTAGGCCTCGCTCACCGTGATCGCCAAGCGCTGCCCCTCGGCACTCAATTCCACGCCGCGCGCGCGTCGATGAAACAGGCGAAAGCCCAGACGCTCTTCCAATTGGCGAATCTGCTGGCTGACCGCCCCTGGCGTGATGTGCAGTTCTTCGGCGCAACGGGTGAACGACAAATGCCGCGCAGCGCAGGCAAAGACGTGCAGCCAGACATAGGTCTGGGCATGAAGCGGGCGAGCCATAGAGTTTAGTCCTGCTAAAGGGTGTCTTAGGATAATTCGTTGGTCAGTGCCGATCTAGAGGCTCAGTATCGCGCCAATTCCGCTTGTCCTACAAAACATGGCAGCGATTCCTACTCCATTGCTTGTAAGGCTTTAGCATGGCTATCAGCGTTTTTGATCTATTCAAGGTCGGCATCGGCCCGTCCAGTTCCCATACCGTGGGCCCCATGCGGGCAGCGGCCACCTTCGCCCAGACCCTGATAGACCAGCAATTGCTGGAGCAAACCCAGCGCGTTGAAGTACGCCTGTACGGTTCTCTGTCCGCCACTGGCGTGGGCCACGCCACCGACCGGGCCTGCGTGATGGGGTTGATGGGCGAATGGCCGGATCGGGTTGACCCTACCTCGATCGGGCCGCGTATCCAGCAGTTGCGCGAATCAGGCCGATTGTTGCTTGCCGGTACCCAAGAAATCTCCTTCAACTGGCAGCACGACCTCCTGCTGCTGGAGGAAAGCCT
This sequence comes from Pseudomonas sp. FH4, assembly GCF_000510915.2. Taxonomy (NCBI): domain Bacteria; kingdom Pseudomonadati; phylum Pseudomonadota; class Gammaproteobacteria; order Pseudomonadales; family Pseudomonadaceae; genus Pseudomonas; species Pseudomonas sp. FH4. Next base: position 60,867 of record NZ_AOHN01000006.1, read on the forward strand.
GCCCTACCACCCCAACGCCATGTCCCTGCATGCCTACGGGACAGACGGCCTGTTGAGCGAACAGACCTACTACTCGGTGGGCGGTGGTTTCATCATCGAGGCCGCGGAAGCCGAGTCGGGCATTGCTCCCACAAGCGAAGTCGAACTTCCCTACGATTTTTCCAGCGCCGTTGAACTGCTGGCCCTGTGCAACAAACACGGCCTGCGGGTTTCCGAATTGATGATGGCCAACGAGCGCGCCTGGCGCAGTGACGCAGACATCCGTAGCGGCCTGCTGCATATCTGGTCGGTGATGCGCGAATGCGTCGAGCAAGGCCTGCGCGACGAGGGCATCTTGCCCGGCGGTCTGGATGTGCCGCGTCGTGCCGCCAAGCTGCACCGCAGTTTGCTGGAAATCGGTAAACCGAATGTGATCACTTCAACCTTGTCGGCGATGGAATGGGTCAACCTGTTCGCCCTCGCCGTCAACGAAGAAAACGCCGCCGGTGGGCGCATGGTCACCGCCCCCACCAACGGCGCAGCCGGGATCATCCCGGCGGTGTTGCACTACTACATGAAATTCAACGCCGACGCGTCTGATGATGATGTGGTCAATTTCTTCCTGGCGGCGGCCGCCGTCGGCATCCTGTGCAAGAAAAACGCCTCGATCTCCGGCGCCGAAGTCGGCTGCCAGGGCGAGGTCGGCTCGGCTTGCGCCATGGCCGCTGCGGGCCTGGCGGATATTCTCGGCGCCACCCCTGAGCAACTGGAAAACGCCGCTGAAATCGGCCTGGAGCACAACCTCGGCCTGACCTGCGACCCGGTAGGCGGCCTGGTCCAGGTGCCGTGCATCGAGCGCAACGCGATTGCCGCCGTCAAAGCCATCAACGCCACGCAAATGGCCCTGCGCGGTGACGGCAAGCACTTTATCTCCCTCGACCGGGTAATCCGCACCATGCGCGATACCGGCGCCGATATGCATGACAAATACAAAGAAACTTCACGGGGCGGCCTGGCCGTGAGCTGGGTGGAATGCTGAGGAGCATTCCCTGACCGCCCCAACGTGAGCCCGCGCAAAAATAATAACGAGGCAATAACGATGACCGATGTACGTACACCTGCTGCCGAAAATCCCGCTTCTGTCACGCAAACCGTAACAACCGGCTGGAGCAAGCACGACACCACCTGGATGCTCGGCCTCTACGGCACCGCCATCGGTGCCGGCACCCTGTTCCTGCCGATCAACGCCGGGGTCGGTGGCTTCTGGCCGTTGATCATACTGGCGCTGCTGGCCTTCCCCATGACCTTCTTCGCCCACCGTGGGCTGACGCGTTTTGTGCTGTCGGGCAAATCCGGCGACATCACTGACGTGGTGGAAGAACATTTCGGCGTCGGTGCCGGCAAGCTGATCACCCTGCTCTACTTCTTCGCCATCTTCCCGATCCTGCTGGTCTACAGCGTCGCCCTGACCAACACCCTCAGCAGTTTCATGGAACACCAACTGCACATGACGCCGCCGCCACGGGCGATCCTGTCCCTGGTGCTGATCCTCGGCCTGATGGCCATCGTGCGTTGCGGCCAGGGCGTGATCGTCAAGGCCATGAGTGTGCTGGTCTACCCGTTTGTCGCCGCCTTGCTGTTGCTGGCACTGAGCCTGATCCCCAACTGGAACGGCGCGTTCTTCGCCTCGGCCAGCGAGGGCATGCCGCTGCCGGCATTCTTCAAGACCCTGTGGCTGGCGATTCCAGTGATGGTGTTTTCGTTCAACCATTCGCCGATCATCTCGGCCTTCGCGGTAGACCAGAAGCGCGTGTACGGCGCCCAAGCCGAACGCAAGAGCAGCGGCATCCTGGCCATGGCCCACGGCATGATGGTGCTGACGGTGATGTTCTTCTGCTTCAGCTGCGTGCTGGCGCTGTCGCCGGCAGATCTCGCCGCCGCCAAGGCACAGAACATCTCGATCCTGTCCTACCTGGCCAACCACTTCCAGACCCCGGTCATCGCCTATGCAGCGCCGTTGATCGCGCTGGTGGCCATCACCAAATCCTTCCTCGGCCACTACATCGGCGCCAGCGAAGGCTTCCAGGGCCTGATCGTCAAATCCCTGCGCGGGCGCAACCGCACCCTGTCGGCGCGCTGGCTGGAACGTTGCACCGCCGTGTTCATGATCCTCAGTTGCTGGGCCGTCGCCACCTTCAACCCAAGCATCCTGGGCATGATCGAAACCCTGGGCGGGCCGATCATCGCGTGCTTGCTGTTCCTGATGCCGATGTATGCGATCCGCCGCGTGCCATCTTTGCGCCAGTATTCGGGCCAGGTGTCCAACGTGTTTGTGGTGCTGGTCGGGTTGATTGCGCTGTCTGCGGTCATTTTCTCGCTGGTGCCCTAAAACAGATCACCCTGTAGGAGCGGGCTTGCCCGCGATGGCGGTATGTCAGCCACTGAATGGTTGGCTGATCCACCGCAATCGCGGGCAAGCCCGCTCCTACAGGGGTCACTCATCGTCTGAAAGATACCTGTACGGCACGCCCCTTGCTGTACACCCTCTGAAGGAAAACGGAGCTTGTGACCGGTGGTCAGGCAACACGAACCAATCCCGATACCGGTCGTCAATCAGTGCATGTTCTTATCAGGCGGTAACGCACCATGGACAATCCTTTTCAGTTGATCACCGACACGTTCACCCCAAAGTACCGGGTCAACCTGAGCATCCAGCGCCTGGACGGCAGCATCATGCTGACCCTCTCCGACGACAGCGGCGTGGTTGCCAAACGCATGATCAGCGCCGAACAGCGCAACGACCCACAACGCCTCAAACGCCTGGTGCAAAGCGTGCAATTCGGCATTGCGATTGAACAGGGACACAGCGCCATGGAGATTCTGGCGGTGATGACCGACGGCGACAGCCACAAACTGCTGCAGCGCCCGCCGAGCAACCGGCCGCCGATCACGGCCGGACTCTGACTCAGGACTCGGACTTTTCCTTGACCGATGGGTAACGTGACGACGCAAAACGCACCACCAGGATGGCAAACGCCAACAACAAAATCCCGCCACACAGGTAAATAATCCCCAGGTCCGGGGCGTTGTGGTGGGACACGTCGCCGATCAGCAGACGGGTCAATGCGGTAATTGCCACGTAGAGCAGGAAGCGGATGGGCATGTGGTTGGTCTTGAAATAGATCCCCACCATGGCGCCCAGCTCCAGGTAGATAAACAGCAGCAGGATGTCATCCACACTGATGCCGCCTTTTTGCAACATGTCGATAAAGGTCATTATTGCCGCATAGGCGGTGATTGCACCGATACCAAACAGCGCCAGATAGTGAAACGCCTCCACCGCCAGATTGCCCAGGGAATCTGCGTTCGCGTGCAAGCTTTTGCGCACTTTGTCGGCCCACTTCATTTCTGTCATTGCTCACCACCACTGTTTAAAAATAGCCAACCCGGCCAACACCTGCCTCGTGCCTCACGGCGGATCGGATAATGCCCGTTCGGCGTGACGATAGTTAGGCATGCAGAAAAAAGGCCAGGGATTGCAGAGTGAGATGATAGCCAGTTGACATTAGGCACTTCAATCAACGGAATGCTTTGCGACCTTGGCGTCAATCAGGGCCCGCATTTCTGCCATGACCTGATCATGAGGGATGCCTGGGTGACCGTCATCCAGAGCTGCTTGAACTTGAATGCGAAACCAGCGGTCGTAGCTGTCGACTTGCTCTTGGCTATCTGCGGGGAAATCTGAGGAAAAGGAAGTATCCATAAAAACTCAAAGCCTATACCAGTTTTGTAGGAGCTGGCTTGCCAGCGAAGAACCTGAGAACCGCGCGGGGTATCAGGCACCCTGCGTTATCGTTGACGATTTTCGCTGGCAAGCCAGCTCCTACAGATTGGCATTAACTTATGCGACCTGCTCCAGCGCTCGGTCCACCAGCAAACCGCTCATCTCCACCAACTGGTGAACCGCCAGCAGCAAGCTGCGCTGTGAGCCATCAAGGTCGAATGCCAGTGTGCTTGCCATTTCACGGGCACTGTTCAAGGTTTCGCTGGCGTTGACCAGTAAGGTTTGCGTATCAGCCCGAGGCGTTACGCTGAAAAGCGTCGCGGGCGGTTCCGGAGCAGGTTGAGGCGATTCAGGCCGCAGGTAGTGATCAATGGCCCGATTAGCTGCTGCTTGCAGCCGAGTGTCATTGCGTGAGTTGTCTGGGGGGTTGGGGGAGTTCTTTTTCATGGCGTATCTCTTCTTAATCGAATGGATATCCACCGCCGTCTGCCGCCAAGCAGATTGGGTGACGGATTGCACAAGGTTGGCGGACCGGTAAGAAGAAACCCAGCACCCCGAAGGGTCCCTGCGCAACCCGCCATGACACAAGAAAGCAGGCGTAAAAACGCCAGCAGTCTTATTGGGGGTTATTGCGCTATCTTCTACCGGGCCGCCAAGCCCACTCGCTGCATACGCAGCGCCCGAGGAAGGTAAGCCACCGGACAAATCCAGCGCAACCCCGGCAAGTTGTCAGAAATTTCCGCTGTAGCAAAGCCCCATTTCCCGACTACATTAAAAAGCTGCTACCCAAACCCCCTGGATTGGCTTATTCTTTTAGCTGTATATAAATACAGTAGTCGCAATAGACAACTATCGTGAAGGCATGTGAGGTGGTGAATGGCCGTCGAAGTGGTATACCGCAGCAGCCGAGATCTGGAGCGTTTGTTCATGGATAAAGCCGAAGCTGACCGTCATGACAAGATGCTTGAACTCGCTGAGTTGCTGGCAGAAGTGTTGCAAAAAGCCGTGCCGTCCCTGAGCGAGCAGCAGGTGGAGGAAGCCGGGATCTACATGGCGAAGAATCGCGATGTGTTTGCCAAGGCGTTCAAGAGCCAGCCGGATGCGTTGTCCGAATTGCTGAACCCTCCGGCGGAATAACGCCCGAATCTAACAGGCCCTGACCCGATGGTTCAGGGCCATTTTTATGTGCAGTAGTCCAAACTAGTCTCCTTGCTGGAACCCGAATGTCGTGCCCGCCACATAGTGGATATGTCGTGGGCAATTTCGCTCACTCGGTGAAAGCATACTCTGCGAACGTGCGCCGACACTCTGACAGTGCTCGCAGAAAGGGGAGGATGGATGGATAGTTTTTCAGCCTCAGACCGTGGTGGGAGGCCGTTTTACACAGAGGGAAAACCTGCTGCATTCCAGTGGGGAGCACAGGGGCAGCCGGTTGACCAAACAGCTCATCATCCCCCGTCAAGGGCCAATGTTGCCGCCCAGTCTCGGTCGATCAACTTTGGCCCGGGCAACTATACAGCTTCGCCATCTACAGCCATGTCTTCAGCGGCCCCGGCCTATAAGGAAGATCACCTTATACCGTCTGCCTGGAGGCGCGGTGGTACCCAGTCGCTTTTCGCCCCCTCAACGGCCTCATCCACACGGGCGGAATATTCTGACGATTCCAGGTCTTACGACTCCAGTTCAGGCACAAAACCGAAGGATATCTGGGGTGGATTTACTCAAGGGGAAAACGGGGACTGTCTTACGATTTCGGGAATCAAGGCGGCAATGATGCGTTTTGGCCAGAAACCAGCTGACGTATTCAAGGAAGTAAAAGAAGCTGGCGACGGTTATGACGTAACGATGCGAGATGGCATGAAGGTGCATTTGTCCAAGGATGAATTGGAGCAGGCGACGGCAAACTCCAAGATCAAAGGTGATGATCCCGAGATGATGAAAGATGCAAACTTTATGTATGCCGTGAGTGCCAAACGGGCACAGATGGAAAATAACGATGGCACGGCTGCACAAAGTTTTGCTAAGGCGTTGGAAACGCTTAAAGATGGTGAAGATGGGAACGAAGGCCTCATGCGCCTGGGCCTGAAAGATCATATAAAACAGGGCTCCGTCAGTGACTTGCAAAATGGCGCAATCGGCATAGTGAACAGGGAGGTTACTAACCCCAAGGGAGAAACCGGTGGGCATTCGATGGTAGTTGTGAATGGTATTGAAGAGTTGTGGGGCACGCGAAATGGGCTAGTTACCCATGGCGATGTATTTCTCTTGACCTGACACCCTCCTCGCGGCGCTTAAGCCTGTTTCAATAGGTGTCCACGGCACAGGTCCTCGCTTGAAGGACCTTTTGACAGGCGTTCAAGAGTACAACAGGCGTTCGGCCAGTGCGTCCGCCACCCGTGCAGGCGAGCGTTTTTCGGCCTGGGCATGGCCGAAGATTTCGGTCAGGCGTGTGCCGATGTTCGACAGGTGCGCGGTGATGGTCGCCAGGTCTGCACCGCCGTGCTTGAGGGCGACGTAGATCAGGCCGCCGGAGTTGATCACGTAGTCCGGCGCGTAGAGGATGCCGCGCGCCTCCAATTGGTCGGCCACGGGCAGGTGGGTCAACTGGGCGCTGGCCGAGCCGGCGACGGCGGCGCAGCGCAATTGGGCGACGCTCTGGCGATTGAGGACGCCGCCCAGGCCGCAGGGCGCGAGGATGTCGCACGGGGTGCTGAGCAAGGCGTCGTTGGCAATCGGGTGGGCGCCCAGTTGCTCCATGGCCAGTTGCACTTTGCCAGGGTCGATGTCGCTGACCAGTAATTCGGCACCGGCGGCGTGCAGTTGTTCGGCCAAAGCGTAGCCGACGTTGCCCAGCCCCTGGATTGCCACGCGCAGGCCTTCCAGGTTATCGCTGCCCAGGCGGGCCATGGCGGCGGTGCGGATGCCGGCGAATACGCCCATGGCCGCATGGGGTGAAGGGTCGCCGGAGGCGGTGGTACTGGTGACGAAACGGGTGTGCTGGGCAATGCAGTCCATGTCGGCCACGGAGGTGCCACTGTCGATGGCGGTGATATAGCGGCCATCGAGTTGCTCGATGCATCGGCCAAAGGCTTCGAACAGCGCGGCACGGCTTTGCACATGGGCCGGTCGGACGATCACCGCGTTGCCACCGCCCACCGGCAGACCCGCCAGCGCGGCCTTGTAGCTCATGCCTTGGGCCAGGCGTGCAGCGTCGGCCACGGCGCTTTCGTCGTCGGGGTAGGACAGGTAACGACAACCGCCCAGGGCCGGCCCCAGGCGACTGCTATGGATGGCAATGACCGCCTTCAACCCGGTCACCGGGTCAACGCTCAGGTGCAGGGATTCAAGGCGGGTGCTGTGCATGAGAGCAAACATCGTCGTCGAGCTCCCGAATCACTTCTAGTTGTCGCCAAGTATAGGCCGACGGCAAAAGGTTGCTGGAATGCGCGGGAATAAGCAGGCGGTAATTACAGGCTTTGTGACATAACCCGGTAGGTGGTTTCTCAAGAAGCTGGACGAAAGTTCTCGGCAAGGCTAAAACGGGACATCCGTCGGAGAACGTTATGAATCCCCGCCAAGCCTTTTTCGAATGTCTACACCGCTCGCCTCCGGCGCTGTTTGAAGCTGCGTTATGGATCGCTGCCGAGCACGACCCGGCCGTGGTCCCACAAACGATCCTGGCTGACTTCAACCGGCTGCAACAACAGGTCAGCCTCGGCATGCCGCTGTTGCCCGCCGATGAATTGGGCCAGCCATTGCTGCGGATGATGAATGAACTGGGGTTCGCCCAGGATGACTTTACCCCCTTGCGCCCCGCCGCCGCGCTGCTGGACAAGGTCTTGCAGCGCCAGCGCGGGCAGCCCCTGGCCCTGGGCCTGATTGCCCTGGAATTGGCGCGGCGTCTGGAAATCCCCATGGTGGGGGTGAACTTTCCAGGCCACTTTTTGCTGCGGGTGATCGGTGCCGATCATTTGCTTGACCCCTGTGGCGGGCGACGGCTGTACCCCAACGACTGCCGCGAACTGCTGCAACGCCAGTACGGTCCCAACCTCAAGTTGCAAGCCAGTCACCTGCATAGCGCCGAACCGCGACTGATCCTGCAACGACTGTCGCGCAACCTGCGGCAGTTGCACCTCACCCATGACAATCACCTGGCGGCGCTGATTGACGCTGAGCGGGTGGTGGAGCTGGGCAACGCCAATGCTGCCGACTATCTGGCACGGGCCAGCCTGTATAAACATCTGGACTGCCCGAATGCCGAGCGTTTTGACCTTGAGCATGCGCTGTTGCTCAGCGAGGACCCGGTGCAGCGGCTGAGACTGACGGAACGCCTGGGCCACCTGCCACCTGGCGCGGTGGTGCATTGAAAGGGGCCGACCGTTAAACCGCGTCGCCCCCATCGCTGCCTCGCCGGGGCTCGACAGCTCCCACAGGTAAGCAGGGTGCTCCTCAGGTTTTGAGAATATCGCCACGCAGCGAATCTTTTGGCGTCGTGGCCCCGGGCGAACGCACCTGAATGATCAGCAACGCCGCAATCACTGCCGGAATCGCACAGAAGAAGAAAATCTGCTGCACCGGCACCTGCATCGCCAGCAGCATGCTGCCAAACAGCGGCCCCAGGATCGAACCAAAGCGCCCCACGCCCAGGGCCCAGCCGGTGCCGGTAGCCCGCACATGGGCCGGGTAGAAGTTGCTGGCAAACGCATTGAGGGTCAACTGGCCGCCAATGATGCAAAAGCCTGCGGCAAACACAAACGCCACCAGGTAGCGCGGGTTGTCATGGTTGAGCCCCAGCAGGATTGTGCACACCGCAGCGCCGGCCAACACTCCCGAGAGCAGGCGCACTTTGCTTTTCAGGCGGTCGGCAAACCAGGCCATGCCAATCGCGCCCAGGGTGCCGGCGAACAGGAACATCGAGGTCACCAGGTTGGCTTTGTTCAACGTCATGCCACTTTCCAGCAGCAGCGACGGTAACCAACTGATCATGAAATACAGCAGGATCAGGCTGACAAAAAAGGTCGACCAGATCAGCAGCGTTGGCCGTGCATAACCGTTGCGAAACAACTCCACCACCGTCAGTTTGCTGCCCTGCTCCTGGCGATTCTGTTCCTCGCTCGCCGCTGGCGCCTGCCAACCTGGCAGCATGCGCGCCGTGACTTTTTGCAGGCGCGTATAAGGCGGTGCATCGCGCAACAGGCGCGGCAGGGATTCAGGCAGTAGCCATGCCAGGAACGGAAACAGCAGTAGCGGCGTCACGCCCCCCGCCAGGAACACGGCCTGCCAGCCGAAGCTGTCGATAAAACCCGCCGCGACAAAACCACCCGCCGCACCACCGAAAGAGAAACCACACGCCGCCAACGTCACCATCAAGGTGCGCATGCGCGGTGGCGAATACTCCGACATCAGGGCCATGGCGCTGGGCATCGCCCCGCCCATGCCAATGCCACAGATGAACCGCGCGACCATCAGCGTTTCGAGGGAATTGGCGAACACCATCAACACCGTGAGGCTGGCATAGATCAGTACGCAAGCGAGCAGGATGCGGCGCACGCCGAAGCGGTCGGCCAGGGGTGTCACGGCCAGGGAACCCAGGGTCAACCCCAGCAGGTTGGCGCTGAACACCGGGCCAAAAGCGGCTTTTTCCAGGCCCCAGTCCTGGGCCAGCGCCGGAACCACGTAGCCCAGCACCTGGGCGTCGTAGCCATCGGTGACCAGCAACAACGCCAACAACAGGAGAATCAACCACTGGTAGCGCGACACCGGACGGGCGTCGAGTGCCGCGCGAAAGCTGGCAATCTGATTGTGCATCGCAAGGTACCTGTATTGTTTTTATGGGTATCACTTGTGGGAGCAGGCAAGCCAGCTCCCACATTGATTTAGGGGGTGTCAGGTTGGTTTGCGGGGTGGGCCTGGATGAATGCGGGGTGTTTGGCTGCCAATGCAGCGACCCGCAGGATTCGTGGGTAGCCATCCAGTGCCACCTTGAAGCGCTCTGCCGCATACAGCTGCGGAATCAGGAATGTATCCGCCATCCCCGGCTGCTCGCCGAAGCAGTAACCCTGATCGCCGATCAATTGCTCCACCGCGCCCAGGCCCTGGCTGATCCAGTGCCCGATCCACTCCAGCAACTGCGCCTCGTCATGCCCCCACTGGCGCAGCAGGTTCTGGGTACTGGAGTTGTGCAGCGGGTGAATGTCACAGCCGATGATCGACGCCACCGCGCGCTCATGGGCACGCATCGCCAAGTCCTTGGCGAGCAGCGGCACCTGTGGATAACGTTCGTCCAGGTACTCGATGATCGCCGGCGACTGGATCAACAGTTCGCCTTCGTCGGTACGCAAGGCCGGCACCCGGCCCTGCGGGTTGATCGCCAGGTACTCGGGCTGGCGGTTGGCGCCACCCTTGGGCACCAGCAGGTTGACCGGCAGCGCGGTGAAACCCAGGCCCTTGAGCGCCAGGGCAATCCGCACCCGGTAGGACGCCGTGGAACGGTAGTAGGTATAGAGTTCCATGCCCCTGCCCTCTTAGCGCGCCGCGACCACAGTGCCACGGCATTCGCCAAAGCCGATGGAGGCAAATCCATCACGCTGGCAGCGGGCACGCAGGATGATTTCGTCGCCGTCTTCAAGAAACTTGCGCACCTCACCGGAGGCCAGTTCGATTGGCTTTTTCCCGCCTTCGGTGATTTCCAGCAGGCTGCCGAACTGGCCTGCCGCAGGGCCCGACAAGGTGCCCGAACCAAACAGGTCGCCGGCCTGCAGTTGGCAGCCGTTGACGCTGTGGTGCGCCACCATTTGCGCCACGGTCCAGTACATGTGCTGGGTGTTGCTCAGGGTCAGGCGATGGGCTGGCAGGTTCTGCTCGCGCATCGCGGCGGTGGTCAGCAGCACTTCCAGTTCGATGTCAAAACCGCCACCGGCTTGATCGCGCTTGTCCAGCAGGTACGGCAGCGGTTGTGGGTCGCCGGCCGGGCGGGCGGGCTGGGCCTTGCGGAACGGCTCCAGGGCTTCGGCGGTGACCACCCACGGCGAGATGCTGGTGATAAAGCTTTTTGACAGGAACGGCCCCAGCGGCTGGTATTCCCAGGCCTGGATGTCCCGGGCCGACCAGTCGTTGAGCAGGCAGAAACCGGCGATGTGATCGGCCGCATCACCAATGGCAATCGAGTCGCCCATGGCATTGCCCTGGCCAATCCAGATCCCCAGTTCCAGCTCATAGTCCAGACGCGCGCAAGGGCCGAAAGTCGGTTCGGTCTGACCGGCTGGCAGGGTTTGCCCCTTGGGCCGGCGTACGTCGGTGCCGGACGGGCGAATCGTCGAAGCCCGGCCGTGATAACCGATCGGCACGTACTTGTAGTTGGGCAGCAGCGGGTTGTCGGGGCGGAACAGTTTGCCGACGTTTTGCGCGTGTTCGATGCCGACGTAGAAGTCGGTGTAATCGTTGATTTTCGCTGGCAGGTGCATCTGGCAATCGGCAGCCAGTGGCAGCACCTGGGCGCCCAGGCCTTGCAGTTGCGCTTGCTGGCTGCTGCCCTCGGCGAGCAGTTCCAGCAGGCGGGCCCGCAGGGCAATCCGTGGGGCACGGCCCAGTTCGAAGAAGGCGTTCAGTTGGCCGTCCGCCATGGCGTCGACGGCGCGGCGGGCATCCCCGTCAAACAGCTCACGGGCCGCTTGCAGATCAAAAATATGTTCGCCAATCGCCACACCACTGCGCGGTGCCGAACCGTTGAGGCTGAAGATGCCCAGGGGCAGGTTCTGCAGGGGGAAATCCGTGTGACCGTTGGCCGAGGCCACCCAACTACGGGTGAGAGTGGACTGAGTCATGGTTTATCTCCGATTCGGGTTGAAGGTTGCCGGCAACGTGGCCCAGCAAGCGTCGTAAGTGTTTTGCAGTTGCGGGCAGTCCAGGGCAAAGCGGGTCGGGCGCAGCACCTGGCTGGTCTCGAACATGAAGGCCATGGTGTTATCGATCTTGTGCGGCGCCAGGTCCGCGGCGATGGCCTTGGTGCAGGTCTCACCATCCGGGCCGTGGGCGCTCATGCAACTGTGCAGCGACGCGCCACCCGGCAGGAAGCCTTCGGCCTTGGCATCGTAGGCGCCCTGGATCAGGCCCATGTATTCGTTCATCAGGTTGCGGTGGAACCACGGTGGACGGAAGGTGTTCTCGGCCACCATCCAGCGCGGCGGGAAGATCACGAAGTCGAGGTTGGCCAGGCCGTGGACGCTGGTGGGCGAGGTCAACACGGTAAAGATCGACGGGTCCGGGTGATCGAAACTCACCGTACCAATGGTGTTGAAGCGGCGCAGGTCGTATTTGTACGGCACGTTGTTGCCGTGCCAGGCCACCACGTTCAGCGGCGAATGGTCCAGGGTGCAGCCCCACAGCTCGCCGAGGAATTTCTGCACCAGGGGTGTGGGTTGCGAGAGGTCTTCGTAGTGGGCGACCGGGGTCAGGAAGTCCCGCGGGTTGGCCAGGCCATTGCTGCCGATCGGCCCCAGGTCGGGCAGGCGCAGCGGTGCTCCGTGGTTTTCGGCGACGTAGCCGCGCGCCTGGGCATCCAGCAGCTCGATGCGGAACTTCAGGCCCCGCGGCAGCACGACGATTTCCAGCGGCTCGACTTCCAGCACGCCCAGCTCGGTGGCAATGCGCAGGCGACCTTGCTCGGGAACGATCAACAGTTCGCCGTCGGCATTAAAGAACACCCGCTCCATGGAGCGGTTGGCACAGTAGTGGTAGATGCTGATGCCGGAAGGCTTTTCAGCACCGGCGTTGGCCACCATGCCCACCAGCCCATCGATAAAGTCGGTAGGTTCTGCGGGAATATCCAGCGGGTTCCAACGCAGGCGGTTGGGCGTCACCTCGCCCAGCGGGCCACCGGCCAGTTGCCGTTCCAGCTTGATAAATGCAGGGTGATTGGCCGACGGCTGGATGCGGTACATCCAGGTGCGCCGGGCTTCGCTGCGCACCATGGTGAAGGCGGTGCCGGAGAACAGTTCGGTGTACAGCCCGTAGGGCGCTTTTTGCGGGGAGTTCTGGCCGACAGGCAGGGCGCCAGGCAAGGCTTCGCTGGCGAATTCATTGCCAAAGCCCGATTGGTAGGCCAAGGAATCAGGGGACATGATGCCTCCTCAAGTGGAGTGAACAGCACAACGCCGCCCTCTTGAAGAAGCCTGCGCACGCTGTCGTTATTTTTATCGTAATCCAATTACGCATAACGTAATTTGATTGGTAGGGAGCGTCAAGCTATAAAGACCGCCATTCGTCTCTGGGATACACGCCTGCCATGGAAAAGCCGCTCGCTACCCGCGACACCGGTAAACAGAAAGTCCGTTCGGCCGAGGTCGGCACCGACATCCTCAAGGCCCTGGCTGAACTGTCGCCGGCCACGTCCCTGTCGCGCCTGGCCGAACATGTGCAGATGCCGGCCAGTAAGGTCCACCGTTACTTGCAGGCCCTGATTGCCTCGGGTTTTGCCGAACAGAACACCGCCACCAACCATTACGGCCTGGGCCGCGAGGCCTTGCGCGTGGGGCTGGCGGCGCTGGGTAGCATGGACGTGCTGAAAGTCGCCACCCTGCCCCTGGCGCAGTTGCGCGATGAGTTGAATGAAACCTGCTTTCTCGCGGTGTGGGGCAACCATGGCGCGACCGTGGTGCATATCGAACCGGCGGTGCGCGCGGTCACGGTGGTGACGCAACTGGGGTCGGTGCTGCCGCTGCTCAGCTCATCCACGGGGCTGGTGTTCAGCGCCTTCTTGCCCGAGCGGGAAACCGTGGACCTGCGCGAACAGGAAATCCAGGCCGGCACCGCCCATGCACTGGCGGACAATCAGGCGCATGCGCAAACGTGCGAGCAAATTCGCCAGCGCGGCCTGCACTTTGTCCATGGCTTGCTGATGCCGGGGGTCGATGCGCTATCGGCGCCGGTATTCAATGCGATGGGGCAGGTGGTGGCGGTGATGACCGTGGTGGGGCCGACGTCGTTATTCCATGCCGATGAAGATGGGCCGGCGGCCAGGCAATTGCTTGCCGCGAGCCAGGCGGTGAGTTGGCGCATGGGCTACCAGCCCTGACAGAAACGCGAGCCCGCTCCCACATTTTGATCTGCATTGCCTGGAGTAATCAGGCCATCAGGCCCAGGGCCTTGGCCTTGGCCACTGCCTGGGTACGGCGCTCCACCCCCAACTTGCTGTGGATCCGCCGTGCATGGGTCTTCACGGTGTGCAGCGAGATAAACAACAGATCGGCAATTTCCAGGTTGGAATTGCCCAGCGCAATCAGTTGCAACACCTCCAACTCCCGTTGGCTCAGCGGGTTTTCTCCAGGTGCCGCCACCGTCTCCTGAGGTTCAAGCCCCAGCTCACTGAGCAGCCCAGGTTGGCGCAGGCGCAGTTCACGCACCGCCTGCTGCACCTGGCAGCGCGCCGCCAGGGCCAGCCCGTTTTGCAGCGAGCGCACCGCCAAGGCACGCTCCCCCAGTTGCCAGGCCACCTCGCCCAACACCAACTGCAACTCCACTTCCAGGCACTGCATGCCACGTTCGCGAGCGGTGTCCAGCAAGGCCATAAGCCGAGGGATCGGTTGATCAGCCTGGCGCAGCTTCACCTGAGCCAGCACCAATAGGTATTCCAGCCTGGGGATCAGCTCCAGGGTCGCCGGCGGCGCCTGTTTCGCCAGGGGGCCATGAAAGTGGCGCAGCACTCGGCTGACGGCTTCCAGGGTCAGTTCGGCGCGCCCCTGCTGCAACCAGAAATGCCCGCTGAGCAACAGCAACACGGCCCGGTAGACCGTGTCGGGAACATGCCGGCGCTGCATCAGGCGCTCGGCGTCGCGCAACTGGATAAATGCCTGGGCATAGTCGCCGCGGTTGGCCGCCAGCATCGCCAACCCGAGAAACCCATAGAGCACGCGTTTGTCCTGGCTGTGCAGGCACATGCCCAGGCCGGCTTCGAGGCACTCGGTGGCCAGGGCGTCGTGCCCCTGGCGCAATGCCAGGTGTCCACGCCGCAGGGCGATCCGGCCCATCAGCGGCCCGGCCTTTAGACGCTGCTGGGCCAGCATCGCCTGCACGCCTTCCAGCAGGCTTTGGGCCCGATACGGGGCGCCCCGCTGCTCCAGCAATTGCGCATGGTCAAGTTCCAGCACCGCCTCCAGCAGCAGTGAACCATGGGCCCGCGCCAGGCATAGCGCCTCGCGGTTCAGGGCCTGCGCCACGTCCAGTTCGCCGCGCAACAACGCTTGCTGGGTCAACCCGGACAGGCACATCAGGCGCGATGTCCAGGCGCTGTCCGGCAGATCATTCAAGGCATCGAGAAAATGCGCCCGCGCCCGCGCCGCTTCGCCTCCCAGGTGCAACAGCCAACCCCACTGCGCCTGCCAGCGCGCCAGCAAATGCCGTTGCAAGGCGGCCGTGGGTTGCGGGGTGAAACGCGCCAGTTGATCAATGCATTGCGCAGCCTGGTCGAAACGCCCGGCAAACAGCAAGGCAGCCGTGACCAGCCCCACCAGTTGCGCCGAGCCGAGCATCAACTCATCGCCGTGTTGCTCATGCAGGCGTAACAACAACACCGCATTCTGCTGGCGGAACAGGTCTTGGAAACTGAAGTGCTCCAACAGGCTGACCGCCACTTCGTATTCCTCAGCCAACAGCGCCTGCTCAAACGCCGCCTGCCAATCCTGCGCGGCGGTGAACCATTGGCAGGCGCGCCGGTGCCAGGAGCGCCGGGCCGGCCAGGGTTCGTCGCGCAGCAGTTGGGCCAGGGGGGTGAAGACTTGCAGCCAGTCCGGCGAGTCTTCCCAGGGCTCGATAAACGCACCCAGGGCCTGAAGATCACGCAGGTAGTCGGCGCCATCGCCAAACCCGAACAAGTGCTCGCACAACCCCGGGTTGAAACGCGGCAGGTGCGCCAGGACACGCCAGGCTTCCTCCAGCTCGCTGGGCAAAGTGCTGAACAGTTCGTGTTGCAGGTAGTCGAGCAAGGTCTGCGAGCGACCATGCCAGGCGCCGCTGTCGGGATGGCTGTCGCCTTCAAGCAGGGCGATACGCACGCCGGCGCACCAGCCGGCGCTGAACTGCAGGACCTTGTCGGCGGTCTGCCCGGCACCGGCGTGATGCTCGATCAGTTGCTGGACCTCTTGCTGATCGAACGCCAATTCCGTAGTACCGCACTCCCACAGCTCATCATCGAGCAACAGCCGCGGCCAATTGCAGGCAGGCCGACGCCGCGCGCCCAGCCACCAGATCAAGGCCGGGCTGCTGGCCGCCAACACGCGATCGAGCAAAGCATCCAAGGCCGGCGCCGCCACCCGGCAATAGTCATCGAGAAACAGCCAGGCCGGCGCTTGCCAGCGGCTCAGGTCCAGCAACAGGCTGGCTTCGTCGACAAACGCCAGGCCCAGGCTTTGTGCCAGGCGCTGGCACAAATCCAGCGGTTCCAGGGCGGCACCATTGAGTGGCAACCAATACACCAGGCAGTTTGCCGGAGCCTGCAGAGCGCATTCGGCCAACAAGGCGCTCTTGCCACTGCCGGCCGGCGCACACAGCAATTTCACCCGCGCCTCGGCATGGAGCAACGGCTCGGCCAGGCGTGGGCGCAGCAAATGGTGGCAAGACAAACGCGGCATGAATCCAGGGCGATCCAGGCGACGGGTCATGGCGGTCATTCCAGCGTCCCTTTTTTATTGTTATGCGGCGTGCGGTCTACCGTAGTCCTGTCAATGGGCGTTGTTGAAGAAGTATTCAGCGGGCTGATTGCCGGACATAAAAAAGCCGGGTTTCAAATGAACCCCGGCACAAAATCTGAATACTGAAACACGGTCAAATGTGGGAGCGGGCCCGCTCCCACAATCAGCGCACGCCGGAGGCGCGCAAGGCTGCCGGGGTGTAGTCCGCTGCCTTGGCTTTGAAGCCAACCACGAAGCTGCTCTTCTCCTCGTTCTTCATGCCCAGGGCGATGTAGCGCCCGGCGATGATGTCGTACAGGGTCTCGACGGTGTAGGCCGGGATCTGGTTGTTGTAGTAGAACTGCGCATGCCCTTCGGCCACGCGCCACAGTTGGCCACGACCGTCATAGTGGTCGGCCAGCGCCACCTGCCAGCTGTCTTCGTCGATGTACATGTGGCGCTTGGCGTAGATATGCCGTTCGTTTGGCTTGACCGTGCCGATCACTTCCCACACCCGGTGCAACTCGTAGCGGGTCAGGTCCTGGTTGATGTGGCCGGCCTTGATGATGTCGTCGTATTTGAGCGACGGCGAGTCGAGCTTGTAGGCGTTGTAGGGAATGTACATTTCCTTCTTGCCCACCAGCTTCCAGTCGTAGCGGTCTGGCGCGCCGGAGAACATGTCGAAGTTATCCGAGGTACGCAGGCCGTCGGATGCGGTGCCCGGCCCATCGTAGGCCACTTGCGGCGCACGCCGTACGCGGCGCTGGCCGGCGTTGTAGATCCAGGCCAGGCGCGGCTCCTTCACCTGGTCGAGGGTTTCGTGCACCAGCAGTACGTTACCCGCCAGGCGCGCGGGTGCGGTGACCGACTGCTTGAAGAAGGTCAGCACGTTGGCACCCTTGGCCGGGTCCATGTCCGGGATCAATTGCGGCACCGCCAACTCTTCCTCGAAGCGGATCGGCGTGTAGCTGCCGTTGGTCTGCGGGGTGGCCTGGGTGATGATGCGCCGCAGGTTGCCACCGTGGTAACGGGTGATGTGGTTCCACAACACCTCGACGCCAGTCTTCGGGATCGGGAAGGCGTAGTAACGGTTGCCGGTGAAGTTCTCCAGGCCGTTGCCGTCGTTGATCGACTTGACGTTGAGTGCGCTGCGCTTGATCGATTCGTAGATATCCTCGGGCAGGTTGACCGTACGGTGAGTGGTGTAGACCGGGATTTTGTAGGTCTCAGGGTAACGTTTGAACATCGCCACCTGCCCATCCGACAGCTTGTCCTTGTACTTGTCGACGGTGGCGGCAGTGATCACGAACAGCGGTTTTTCATTGGCAAACGGGTCGGCCAAAAAGCCCTTGCTGTCCACCGCGCCGGCGTTTTTGGGGATGCCACCGGTCCAGGCTGGAATCGAGCCATCGGCATTACCGGCCTTTTCCGCGCCCATCGGGGTCAAGGTGCTCCCCAGCTTGGCGGCTTCTTCCGGTGACACGGCGGCCATCACGTTGGCGGCCAACAGGCTGAGGGCCAGCACACCGCACTGCAAAATCATCTTACGCATGGTTGTTGTCCTTGTTCTTTTTAAGCCGAATCAGAAGTTCACGCCGAAGCTGAGGGCGAGGAAGTCGCGGTCGGTCAGGGTGTTGTAGTCACCGCCAAAAAAGTCGGTGTAGCTCAGGCTCGCGGTGTAGGTGTTGCGGTAGTCCGCATCGACCCCGACGCTGAGCGCCTTGGCCCCTTCGTTGAACAGGCCGTTGGGGCCGTAGCCCTTGACGTCATGGGACCAGGACAGGTTGGGCTTGAAGTTGATCCCGGCGATCACGTTGTTGTAGTCCAGGATCGCCCTGGCGCGATAACCCCAGGACGTCGCCGTGACGAAGCCATCGGTATCACCACCAAAGCCGTATTGGCCGTAGACCGAATCGCGGCCGTAGCGCAGTTTGGTTTTGTTCTCCAGCCCGCCGACCCGCACGATGGCCGCCTCGCCCACCACGGTCAGGCGTTCGGCGCCCAGTACCTGGTCGAAGAATTGGGTCATGGTGGTCTGGAACTGGGTGATTTCCTTGCGCCGGTAGCCCGTATTGTCGGCACCGAATGAGCTTTTGATCGGCGAGGCGGCGTTGCCGGCAATTGGATTGACCAGGGCCAGGGTCAGGTCCGTGGTGTTGAGTTGCACGGGGGCGTTGGGGCGGTAGCTGATTTCCCCGGTCCAGGCCGTGCCGGTGGGCAGGGTCGTGGAGAAGCTGGCGCCGTACAGGCGAATGTCTTCCGGGTACTCCAGGTAGTACTGGCCGCGTCCGAGCATCACGCTCTGCGCCAGGCCGGCGCCGCTGCCGGGGGCAATGCCGTTGGCCGCGTTGATGATATTGCCGATGGTCGCAAGGTTAGTGTTGGCCGTGAGGGTGCCCACGGTCGGCGTGCGGCTGTGGTAGTTCATAAAGTACAGGCCGTACTCGGTGTCATCGCCAAGCCAGCGCAAGGCCATGCCGAACTGCCCGGAATCCCGTGCATCACGGTCGGCGGCGCGGCGCACGATCACCCCTTCATTGGTCACCCCAAAACCCTGGCCGAACGCGGCGGCCACCGGTTGCAGCGGACGGATCGCCGGGCTGCCGACGGTGTAGTTGTCGGTGCAGCCATCGGCCGCCACGTCACCTCCAAAGAAGGTGCCGCAGTTGTCCAGCACGGTCTGGTCCCATTCCAACTGGTAGAAACCTTCCACGGTCAGTTGGTTGGTCAGGCCCTGGGACGCGAACAGCATGTTGACTGGAATCAGGCCCTCCTTGATCTCGGCGCCCGGACGACGAAAGGCCGAGACGTCGATGGGGTTGATGCTGTTGATGGAGTTGCCGATGAAGGTACTTTCGCCCCAACTGACCACCTGTTTACCGGCGCGCACGGTGCCCGGCAGGTCCCCCAGGGAATAGTTGTGATAGACGAAGGCATCGAGGATCTGCGCACCGCTGGATTTGGAGCCTTCCTTGCGGTTGTGGTCGCTGATCGGCTTGAACTCGCGGTCTTCGTCCTTGAGCTCGAAGTCGTACCAGTATTTGCCCCGCACAAACACACCGGTGTCGCCGTACTTGAGCTCCAGGTCGTGCAGGCCCTTGAAGATTTTCGAGAACGTCTCGCCCTTCTTGAAGTTCTGGCGCCCATCATCCCCAGTGGAAGCCTGGCCACTGCCGCCATTGACCGTGCCCACCAGCTTGCGATCGGCATCGCGCATGCCCCAACTGGCACCAACCGACAGCGACGAGTCGAATTGCCCTTCGATCTCGCCGATGTTGAATGAAACAGCCTGCGCCTGAACGCAGCAACCCAAAGCAACCGCAGCGGCCAGCGCCTGTGGCCTGAAGATGGCGCGCATTGTTGTTTTTGTCATGCGTCTTCCTAGGGTGGTGTGACAGAAGGCCCCACCCTACTGCCCGCCATCAGGAGCGATAAGCGCACCAAGGAGGTATTCGTTTTGTCGCTCGAAAGGATTAACACAGGCTCTAGCGTGGGTATTGGCGGGCCTATCGACGCAGTGGATGAAGCGCTATCAAGAGAATGGATAACCCCCTCTCCCTCCCGCCCCCTGTAGGAGCGAGCTTGCTCGCGAAGAACGTTAACGATGACGCGTTTTGCCTGGTTTAACGCGGCGCCCTGAAGTTTTTCGCGAGCAAGCTCGCTCCTACAGGGGGCAGGCACTGTTGTTGTTTTGGTAACAGTCCTTGTCCTGAATCAGTATTTTTCATTCCGTTACAAGGGACTATTCTTACCGAACTTTCAGAACAAACCATGTGTTTCCTGGAAGCCAGTCTTCAACAGATTGAAGCGTATTTTCAGTCTGTTACCCGTGTTCACTGACGTTGATTTGTAGCTCCTTGATCCAACGTCTTACTTCGGCCGCTGCTGATGCAGCGGCCTTTTTTATGCCTGAAATAAAACGGGGCGCCATCAGCGCCCCGCAGGATTGAATGTTTTTCAGGTAACGATCACAGGCTGTATTTCTGCAGGTTGTCCATCATCTCCTTTAAGGCTTCGATGTTGTCCTTGGGATGGGCCGCGCCTTCAAAGTCGCAGATCTGCTGCCAGTGCACCGCCACGTCATCTGGCGAGAAGCCAGCCTCGGGGTCAAAGCCTACGCCCAGGCTGCGCTCCCAACGGGTCTTGCCGATCCAGCCGCCGCCCACTTCAAACAACCCGGAAGTTTCCTGGCACGCCTCGCTGCCCAGGAACACCACCAGCGGGCTGACCAACTCGGGCTTGAGGCGTTCGAACACTTGTGGCGGGATCAGGCCTTCGGTCATGCGCGTACCGCCAGTGGGCGCGATGGCATTGACCAGGATGTTGTTCTTGCGCCCTTCCAGCGCCAGGGTCCGGGTCAGGCCATACAGGCCAAGCTTGGCCATGCCGTAGTTGGACTGGCCGAAGTTGCCGTAGATGCCGGAAGTGGACGCCGTGAAGATCACCCGGCCGTAGCCTTGCTCGCGCATGTGCGGCCAGGCGGCGCGGGTCACTTTGTAGGCGCCTTCGACGTGCACCCGGTAAACCAGGTCCCAGTCGCCGTCTTCCATTTTATGGAAGGTCTTGTCGCGCAGGATCCCGGCGTTGTTCACCACCACGTCGATGCGGCCAAACACATCGAGGGCGTGTTGCACGATCTTTTCGCCGTCGGTCACCGAATCATGGTTGGCCTCGGCAATCCCGCCGGCCTCGCGAATCTCGGCCACCACACGGTCGGCGGCCGACGCATTGGCGCCTTCGCCCTGAGTCGAGCCACCAAGGTCGTTGACCAATACTTTGGCCCCGTGCCTGGCGAACAACAGCGCATGGGCACGACCCAAACCGCCACCGGCACCGGTGACGATCACGACTTTATCTTGGAACTGCACAGACTCACTCATAGGGAACTCCAGCAAAGACAGTGGACGATGGGCTGAGTGTCGGGCACGGGGCTTCTGGTCACAATAAATACGGGCGGGGGTGAATGGTGCGCAATAAGGTACGGGGATGATCGGCTCGTGTAGGAGCTGGCTTATGTGGGAGCTGGCTTGCCTGCGATTGCATCACCTCGGCGCAACTGATTTACCGAGGAGCCCGAATCGCAGGCAAGCCAGCTCCCACACAAGCCAGTTCCCATAGGCGATCTTGGTTGTTTTCAATGCCCTCGCGAAATGCCAGGTAATGCTTGAGCACCTGCACCGGCGCTTCGACCTGCGGGTAATGGCCGATATTGGGCAGCAATACCGTGTCGGCATCCGCTATCAGCTCGCGATAACGCGCGACCATATGCGCACCGGAAATCGGGTCTACCTCGCCATCGATCACCCGCAACGGCACCTCGCCGCGTTGCATGGCCGCCACCCAGCGCTCGCGTTGTTGACGGCGCTGGGGGATGTAGGCGATGAGTTTGTGCAAGATCCGCGGGCCACCGTTGTTTTCGATCAGGCTCCAGAAATCATCCAGGGCACTTTCACTGGGGCGGGTCGCCGGGCCAAAGATCTGTTTGAAGCTGTCGGCCAGGGCGTTGCGCCCAAAGGCGCGACCGATCATCCACCCCAAGGGGCTGAGCAACAGTTTTTGCACCAGCGCCGCACGATGGGTCTCGGGGAACAACCCGCCATTGAGAAATACACAACTGGCCAGTTGGAACCTGCCCTCGTAGTGCCGGGCGAGCAGTTCCTGGGCCACACTGTCGCCGTAGTCATGGGCCATGACATGCACCGGCTGCCGCACCCGCAAATGGGCCAGCAGGGCCTGTTGCAGGTCAGCCTGTTCCAGCAGGCAATAGGTGTGATCCAGAGGCTTGGCCGAGTCGCCGAAGCCGAGCATGTCGCAGGCGATCACCTGGTTGCGCTGGGCCAGGGGTTGCCAGAGGTAATGCCAATCCCAACTGGCACTGGGGAAACCGTGGATCAGCAGCAATGGCTCACCCTGCCCGGCCACCCAATAACGGATGGTCTGCCCGCGAAAGACAAAGCTCTGCCCGCACTTGCGCCAGGCACTCAGGGGAATCTCTGTCAGCGGCATCAGAGTCGGTATCCAGGGTCTTGTTGGTCGAGCTTACGCAACAGCGCCGGCCAGGCCAGCGCGCCGCCCATGCCTTGGGCGCTCTTGGTCACGCCGGCAATCATCGCCTTGGCACCCGCGAGAATCTGCGGCTCGATGGCGATCAATTCGGCTCCGCCGTTTTGCGCCAGCACCTGGATATCGCAGGCACGCTGGAAGGTGAACATCATCAAGAACGTATCGGCGATGCTCGCGCCACAGGTCAACAGGCCATGGTTGTGCAGCATCAGGAAATTGTTCGGTCCCAGGTCGGCTTGCAGGCGGGCCTTTTCCTCGTGGTTCAACGCCACGCCTTCATAGGCGTGATAGGCCAGGCTGGACAGCACAAACAGCGACTGCTGGCTGATGGGCAATACACCTTGCTTCTGCGCCGACACGGCCACGCCGGCGGCGGTATGGGTGTGCAGCACGCAGACCACGTCGTGGCGTACTTCGTGTACCGCACTGTGGATGGTGTAGCCCGCGGGGTTGATTTCGTAGGGGCTGGCCATCAACTTGTTGCCGGCCTGGTCGACCTTGACCAGGCTGGAGGCGGTGATTTCGTGGAACATCAGCCCGAACGGATTGATCAGGAAGTCTTCGGTGCCCGGCACCTTGGCCGAGATATGGGTAAAAATCAGATCATCCCAGCCATGCAGGGCCACCAGGCGATAGCAGGCTGCCAGGTCGACACGGGTCTGCCATTCGGCAGCGCTGACCTGGTCTTTTACACTCTGTGTCGATTGAACAGGGGCTAGGCTCACGGCAATGACCTCGACGCTGTGGTGTTCTTATTATTTTGGGGTGAAGGGCCAGTCTAGTCAGACCTTGGGCAAGCCGTAGTTGCGTTGGCAGCCAGCTTGATGACCGAGCGGGTCAACCGTGAGGATAGTTCGGATTCGTACAATGTGGCGTCAGAGAAGCGACGCCAATAGAGGTGCGGCAACCACTGGAGCAACACCCCGCCGAGCATGACCAAGGACGTGGCGTTGCTGCGAGAGTTCCCGATCAGCCGCGCAGGGCCGTGACCAGGTCTGCCAGCCAGGGCTCGGCGTCCGCTTCGGGGGTGACGCTTTCGCTGGCATCCAGGCGCAGCATCGGCAGCACTTCGCGTACGCCCAGCTCGCCAAACAGCTCACGCATTTGCTCCCCGCCACCGCAGAAGGTGTCGCCATAGCTGGCGTCGCCCAGGCCAATCACCGCCCCCGGCAATCCGCGCCAGGCGCCAGGCAATTGATCGCGGATGGTCGAATACAACGGCATCAGATTGTCCGGCAACTCACCCATGCCGGTGGTGGAGGTGACGGCCAGGAAGGCATCCGGGGCGAAGGCCTGCACATCGGCCAGGGTCGCCCGCGGGTTATGCCAGGCCTCGAAACCGGCGGCGTTGAGTATCTCCATGGCGTGGCGGGCGACTTCTTCTGCGGTGCCATAGACCGAGCCGGAAAGGATGGCGACTTTCATCAATCTGATCCTGTAGTTGAGTGAAAACCTGAGATATTAACAGCTTCACACTATTGAACAGCAGCCAGTGGAAAGCTTGGCGGGTTGTCTTACACTGCCAGGCCCACAAACAAGCAATGGATCGCTCGATGATTAACGCCAAGCTGATGCAAATGGTGGTCAACGCCTCCAACGACGGGATCGTCGTGGCAGAAAGGGAAGGCAAGGACAAGCCACTGATTTACGTGAACCCGGCCTTCGAACGCCTGACTGGCTACGCCCTGGACGACATCCTTTATCAGGATTGCCGCTTCCTGCAATCGGGCGACCGCGATCAGCCGGCCCTGATGGCCATTCGCGAAGCCCTGGACAGTGGCGGCGCGTGCCGGGAAATCCTGCGCAACTACCGCAAGGACGGCACGCACTTCTGGAATGAACTGTCACTTTCGACGGTTTACAACAATGCCGACAAGCAAACCTACTTCGTCGGCGTACAAAAAGATGTGACGACTCAGGTCAAGGCCCAGCAGCGTGTAACCCAGTTGGAAGCCCAGGTGGCCGAGCTTACGGCCCAGTTGGCAGCGCTCCGGGCGACGAGCGGATCTAACAAACTTTAGAAAATGCGGTCTTTAGAGTGATAATCGCTTTTACCACGCCTTTCCTTGAGCCAGATCAATGCAACGCGACGCGCTTTTGACGCAGGACGAGCTGGAGTTCATCCAGAGCATGCACCACAACCCGCAACTGAATGTGCGGGATGTATCGTCGAGCCTGACGGTCAACGGCGGCGCGCAGATCCGTGACCTGCTCACGCGGCTTGCAGCCCATGAGCAGGTGACGATCCAGGCACAATTCGATAACCAGCAAATGACCTTTCCACTGCAACTGGTGGAAGACGAGTTCCATGCCTTGCACTTGCGTCTTGGGGTCCCGAGCATTTTCGAGGACGGGCCGATGATCCGGCCCTGGCGCCTGGTGCTCGAAGAGCCGGTCGCCCTGGAAAACGTCAGGGGCCAGCCGGGTGCGTTGTGGGTGCATGAAGTGTCGTTCAAGGGCCTGCTGGTGCAGTCCCGGGGCCGCAGCAAACCACCACGGACGTTCTCGATGTGGTTCAGCCCGTCGGGCTACGAGCGGATTGCGGTGCGTGGCACACTGGAGCGCGAGACCGCTCGCGGCCTGTTTGCCTACCGCTTGAACCAGACCGATGTGGATGAAACCGAACGCCTGCGCCAGTTCATCCTGCAACAGCATCGCCTGGCCCACCCCGAAGTGCATGCCTGATTTCAGGTATCCAGGGTTCCACCAAGAAACTGTTGCAAGCGCCGCTGCATCAACCGTCCTTCATTGCCCAGGCAACCGATTGCGCTGCCGGCCAGTTGCTGCTCGGCCATGTCCGCGGCATCACCGGCCAGCAGCAGCGGGCATTCCAGGGTCAGGGCCAACCGTTCCAGGCGCTTGGGCAGTTCCTGGGTCGGTGAACGGTTAGAGAACAGCACCAGCGCCTGCGGGCGCGTCTTCTCGCAGATCAGCGTCAACTCATCAAGGGGCTGGCCCACGCTCAGCACATGAACAGCCAGTTCATCACCACTGAACATGAGCCCTGCGACCAGCAATTCCAGCTCCCGGCATTCACCGGCAATGGCCGCCAGCAATACCTGCGGTGTGCGACCTGCGCGGGTCACTTGCAGGCGCTGGGAAACCCGCGCGCGCAGGAAGCTGTCGAAAAACAGCCATTCGCTGGCTTGGCCGAAACGCCCCTGATGCCGCAACAACTGGTGCCAAAAGGGCATCAGGATGTCCTGGAACACCACCGCAACGGGGTACGCCGCAAAAATCTGGCCGTAGAGGCGTTCCAGTTGCAAGTCATCAAAAACGCCAATGGCGAGTTGCAACTGCTGCTGCCACTGCGTCCATTCGTGTTCACCGCTGCCGCCCTGCAACTGGCGCTGGGAAGAGGCCTGAGCATCGTCGCGCGCGAGGATTTTGCCAACTTTGCTGACCGCCACACCACGCTCGATCCAATCCATAACTCGATGAACGGTCTCGATGTCCTTCTGCGTGTACAGCCGGTGCCCACTTTCGGTGCGCACCGGCTGGATCAAACCATAACGCCGCTCCCACGCCCGCAGGGTGACCGGATTGATACCTGTCAATCTTGCGACTTCACGAATCGGGAACAACTCATCGGTAACGGACGGGTCGCCTTGTTCAAGACCGTGGGAGAGTGCTGTGATTACAGACATCAATGAACCAAAAGTTTATGCATAGTTGGATCCCATTTAACGCTTATCTACCTGTCTTTTTCAAGGGATCCGGCCAGCCGTCCAATGTTGCTGGCGTATTTCGTCAAATCAGGAATAATCCTTGCCTGTTTTTTTGCGTAGCCGCCCTACCCCGCGGTTTCGCCAGGGACGCCACCTACCCGGTGCAGCGCTCCCACATATTCGGAGATACACAATGTCTACCCTACCCGTCACCTTGATGGTCGCGCGCCGCGCTGCCCAAGGTCGTTATCAGGACATGATGAGCTGGCTGCGTGAAGGCGAGCAACTGGCTACCGACTTTCCCGGCTACCTGGGCTCAGGCGTGCTTGCACCGCCGGCCGATGGCGGCGAATTCCAGATCATCTTCCGCTTCGCCGACGAAAAAACCCTGCACGCCTGGGAGTTCTCAGCCTCGCGCAGCGCCTGGCTCGGACGTGGCAGCGAGTTGTTCGCAGACCCCATGGAGCATCGCGTCAGCGGCATGGAAGGCTGGTTTGGTGCCGTGGGCCAGCGCCCGCCGCGCTGGAAACAGGCCGTCGCCATCTGGCTGGCGTTTTTCCCGGTATCGCTGCTGTTCAACTTTGGCCTTGAACCGCTGCTGACCGAGCTGGGCATGTTCAGTCGCGTGCTGGTCAGCACCCTGGCCCTGACGCCATTGATGGTCTATCTGTTCATCCCCTTGTCGACCCATCTGCTGGCAGGCTGGCTCAATCCTGCACCGTCACGGGTCAAACCTGCCGAAGCAACCGTTTGAGCCCATCCGCAACAGGCCGGTCGCTGGTATAGTTTTAGCTTGCCCGCGACCCGAGCCTCCCATGACCGTCACCCCCGCCCCGATCCTGATTACCGGCGCCGGCCAACGTGTCGGCCTGCACTGCGCCCTGCGCCTGCTGGACGACAACCAACCGGTGATCTTCAGCTATCGCAATGAACGCCCTGGCGTACAGGCCTTGCGCGAGCGTGGCGCGATTGGCGTATTTGCCGATTTCTCGTGCGAGGCCGGTATCCTGGCGTTCATCAGCGAACTCAAGACCCATACCGACAGCCTGCGGGCGATCGTCCACAATGCCTCGACCTGGGCTGCAGAAACACCCGGTGACGAAGCCCACGCCTTTATCGATATGTTCAGCGTACACATGCTTGCGCCGTACCTGATCAACCTGCATTGTGCAGACTTGTTGCACCGCTCGACACTGGCCGACATTGTGCACATCAGCGACGATGTCACCCGCAAGGGCAGTCGCCAGCACATCGCCTACTGCGCCACCAAGGCCGGGCTCGACAGCCTGACCCTGTCCTTCGCCGCCCAATACGCGCCCCGGATCAAGGTCAATGGCATCTCGCCGGCCATGGTGATGTTCAACGACAGCGACGATGCGGCCTATCGTGCCAAGGTCCTGGCCAAGTCGGCACTGGGTATCGAACCCGGGCCCGAGGTGATTTACCAGAGTGTGCGTTACCTGCTGGACAACCCTTATGTAACCGGCACCACCCTGACCGTCAACGGCGGGCGGCATGTCAAGTAAACCCGAACGCCAGCCGCCTGGGGTTCCTGCAACTGATTGGACGGAGCAAGTAGCAATGCCACAACTTCAACCAGGTATGGCGCGCATCCGGGTCAAGGACCTGTGTCTGCGCACCTTTATCGGCATCAACGAGGATGAGATCCTCAACAAGCAGGACGTGTTGATCAACCTGACCATCCTGTATGCCGCACAAGACGCCGTGCGCGACAACGACATCGACCACGCCTTGAACTACCGCACCATCACCAAGGCCATCATCGCCCACGTCGAAGGCAATCGCTTTGCCCTGCTCGAACGCCTGACCCAGGAACTGCTGGACCTGGTGATGAGCAATGAGTCGGTGCTGTATGCCGAGGTTGAAGTCGACAAGCCCCATGCGCTGCGCTTTGCCGAGTCGGTATCGATTACGCTCGCGGCCAGCCGTTAACCCCCTGAATCTGCGTGAACCCTATGACCGATCAACAACGCCTGGAACTCGAAGCTGCTGCCTTCCGCCGACTGGTGGCGCACCTGGACAGCCGCAAGGATGTGCAGAACATCGACCTGATGAACCTTGCCGGGTTCTGCCGCAACTGCCTGTCCAAGTGGTACAAGGCCGAGGCCGATGAGCGCCAGATCGAGGTCAGCCTTGATGACGCCCGCGAAGTGGTCTACGGCATGCCGTACGCCGAGTGGAAAGCCCAATACCAGCAAGAAGCCAGCGCCGAACAACAAGCGGCGTTTGCCAAAGGAAAAACCCATGACTGACCTGAACACCCTGCGCGACAGCCTCGACAGCGGCGAACACCTCTTTGCCGATACCCTGGCCTTTATTGCCGCCGGCTACGACTACCAGCCACAGGCCTTCACCAATGGCAGCGTAGAAAACGCCGCAGGGCAGAACGAAGGTTCGTGCAAGACCCTGGGCCTGGCGCTGCTGGAGGGCTTGAGCGACCAGCAAGCGCTGCTGGCGTTCGGTGAGCATTACCGTTCGGTACTGGCCACGCCTGAGGGCAATGACCATGGCAATATCCGCGCATTGATCGAGCATGGCCTGGCGGGTGTGAAGTTTGTCCAGCCGCCTTTGACCCGCCGCTGATCCCGCTTGCAAACCCGGTCAATGTGGGAGCCGGGCTTGCCCGCGATGGCGGTGGTGGCTGTCACACCGCCGTCGCAGGCAAGCCAGCTCCCACATTGATTGGATTGCCAGATTGAGATTGCGGTGTTCGTCCAGTTACACACAAAAAAACCGGCCTTTTGGCCGGTTTTTTTATTTCAACGGTTTTAGCAAGAAACGTCTTTCAACCCGTCGAGGTAACGCTCGGCATCCAGGGCCGCCATGCAACCGGCGCCGGCCGAGGTGATGGCCTGGCGGTAAACGTGGTCAGCCACATCGCCAGCAGCAAAGATGCCTTCCAGGTTGGTCGCGGTGGCATTGCCTTCACGGCCGCCCTTCACCACCAGGTAACCGTCCTTGGCTTCCAGCACACCTTCGAACAGCGAAGTGTTCGGGGTGTGGCCGATGGCGATGAACACGCCGTCGACTTTCAGCTCGTCGAAGCTGCCATCGTTGTTTTTCAGGCGGGCACCGGTCACGCCCATGTTGTCGCCCAGGACTTCATCCAGGGTAGCGTTGAGCTTGAGGATGATCTTGCCTTCGGCAACTCGCGCGTGCAGCTTGTCGATCAGGATCTTCTCGGCGCGGAAGGTCTCGCGGCGGTGAACCAGGGTCACGGTGCTGGCGATGTTGGCCAGGTACAGCGCCTCTTCCACCGCCGTGTTGCCGCCACCGACCACAGCCACTGGCTTGTTGCGGTAGAAGAAACCGTCGCAGGTCGCACAGGCCGAAACACCCTTGCCCATGAACGCTTCTTCCGAAGGCAGGCCCAGGTAACGGGCGCTGGCGCCGGTGGCAATGATCAGCGCGTCACAGGTGTAGACGCCGCTGTCGCCGGTCAGGCTGTAGGGCTTTTTCGAGAAATCCACGGCATTGATATGGTCGAAGACGATTTCGGTCTCGAAACGCTCGGCGTGCTCTTTCATGCGTTCCATCAGCACCGGGCCGGTCAGGCCGTGGACATCGCCCGGCCAGTTGTCGACTTCAGTGGTGGTGGTCAACTGACCACCCGCCTGCATGCCGGTGATCAGCAACGGCTTGAGGTTGGCCCGGGCCGCGTAGACCGCAGCGCTGTAACCGGCAGGGCCGGAACCGAGAATAATCACTCGCGAATGACGGCTATCAGACATGACTCACTCCTATCGACCGCCCGGACTACAGAGCGGCTGGAATAAAAAAGGACCGCGAAGCACTTGGGGAAGGCTTGAACTCGCGAGGTCCTGAAAAATAATGGGTGCAGCGTATAGAGGGGGGCAAGATTAAGGAAATACGGAATAACAATCCAGCTCATAGGTGGTCTCTATTCTGTACCCCCTATTAATCGACATGTTTGTTACCGTTAATGTCGACTCGCTGACCGCGCTTTCACCACTTTCGCAAAGCCGGTAAGGTCGGCGCGTTTGCCCTTTTACCCGGAGTTACCCATGCCCGCCCCCGTTCTGTCAGGCCCACAATACCTGCGCGAAGGCCTGAAACTGGTCTTGAGCCCAGGCCTGCGTCTGTTTGTCCTGCTGCCCCTGGCGATCAACCTGATACTGTTCGTCGGATTGATCTATTTTGCTGGTCATCAGTTCAGTCTATGGGTCGACACCTTGATGCCGACGCTACCCAGTTGGCTGAGCTTCCTCAGTTACATCCTGTGGCCGCTGTTTGTGCTGCTGGTGGCCTTTATGGTGTTTTTCAGCTTCACCATGCTCGCCAATATCATCGCGGCGCCCTTCAATGGTTTTCTCGCGGAGAAGGTCGAAGTGGTGGTGCGCGGTACCGATGACTTCCCGGCCTTCAGCTGGGCCGAACTGTTCGCCATGGTCCCGCGCACACTGGCGCGGGAAATGCGCAAGCTCGGTTACTTCCTGCCACGCGCCATCGGCCTGTTTATCCTGTCGTTCATTCCCGTGGTCAACCTGATCGCCGCCCCCCTGTGGCTGCTGTTCGGGGTATGGATGATGGCGATCCAATACATCGACTACCCAGCCGATAACCACAAACTGGGCTGGAACGAAATGCTCGCCTGGCTGCGCCAGAAGCGCTGGCAGAGCATGAGTTTCGGCGGGATCGTCTACCTGGTGCTGCTGGTGCCGGTGGTCAACCTGCTGATGATGCCGGCGGCGGTGGCGGGCGCCACATTGTTCTGGGTGCGCGAGCGCGGCGCCGAAACCCTGCTGGCGGAAAAACCCTGATCGGTTCGATTGACCTGGATCATGACGATTTACCCACATAGAGCACATGGTTATTAAAACGATAAGCCTGTGGGGAGCAAGCCATGTACAGACCGTTGATGCTGATGTTTGGGTTGATGTTGGGCGGTGAGGCCTGGGGGGCCGCAGCCGCCAGCGAGCCGATCCTGCCGGTGCAGCCGGCGAAAATCACTGACGCCGCCAAGGTCGAGTTGGGCAAGCAATTGTTCTTCGACCCGCGTCTGTCCAAGTCCGGTTTTATTTCCTGCAACTCATGCCACAACCTGAGCATGGGCGGCAGCGACAATCTGCCCACCTCCATCGGGCATAACTGGCACCAGGGGCCGATCAACTCACCGACGGTGCTCAACTCCAGCATGAGCGTCGCGCAGTTCTGGGATGGCCGCGCGGCCAACCTGCAAGAACAGGCCGGCGGCCCGATTGCCAACCCCGGCGAGATGGGCTTCACCCATGACCTGGCCGTGGACGTGCTGCGCTCGATCCCCCAATACCAGGCCGCGTTCAAGAACGTGTATGGCGATGGCGGCATCAAGTTCGACGATGTAACCAACGCTATCGCGGCCTTCGAAGAGACCCTGGTCACCCCCAACGCCCCGTTCGACCGCTGGCTGCTGGGCGATAAAACAGCCATCAGCGCCACGGCAGCGCAGGGCTACCAGTTGTTCAAGAGCATCGGCTGCGTGGCCTGTCATAACGGCGAGGCGGTCGGTGGCAGCACCTTCCAGAAAATGGGCATGGTCGAACCCTACGCCACCAAAAATCCGGCCCAGGGCGTGGCGGGCCTGACCGGCAAGGATCAGGACCGGATGATGTTCAAGGTGCCGACTTTGCGCAACGTCGCCCTGACCTACCCCTACTTCCACGACGGTGCCTACTGGAACCTGACCGAAGCGGTGGACGTCATGGCCCGCCTGCAGCTGGGGCGCAAGTTGAGCACCGATGAGGTCAGCCAGATTGTCGCGTTCCTCGACACCCTGACCGGCGACCAGCCGGACTTCAAACTGCCGATCCTGCCGCCGTCCTCGGCCAAGACCCCGCGTCCTACGCCGTTCAACTAAACCAGTAGCGGGTCCTGTCGTCATAAATCCGTCATTGCGATGACACAATGACGACATGGCCTGCGCCGACACTGGCTGCATGACGACCGCTTTCCTGAATATCACCCTGATTACCGAAACCTTCCCACCGGAAATCAACGGCGTGGCCAATACCCTTGGTCGCCTGTGTGACGGGTTGCGCGCACGTGGGCATCAGGTGGAACTGGTGCGCCCGCGCCAGGGTGGCGACCAGAGTCGCCCCAGCGACGACGGCCTGTTGCTGTGTCGCGGCTGGCCCTTGCCGGGGTATCCCGGCCTGCAATGGGGCCAGTCCTCAATGCACAAACTGCTGCGCCGCTGGAAGCGCCGGCGCCCCGATGTGCTGTATATCGCCACCGAAGGCCCACTGGGCCTGTCGGCCCTGCGTGCGGCACGGCGCCTGGGGATCAGCGTGGTCAGCGGCTTTCATACCAACTTCCAGCAGTACTCCAGCCAGTACGGCCTGGGCATGCTCAGCCGGGTACTGACCCATTACCTGCGCTGGTTCCACAACCGTTCCACCCTGACCCTGGTGCCCAGCGTCAGCCAGCGCCTGGAGCTGGAGCGCCGCCACTTCGAGCGCCTGGACCTGTTGTCACGCGGCGTCGACAGCCAACTGTTCCACCCGGCCAGACGTGACAATGCCCTGCGTGGGCAATGGGGGCTGGGCAATGAAGATATTGCAATCGTGCATGTCGGGCGCCTGGCGCCGGAGAAAAACCTGGGGCTGCTCAAACGCTGCTTCGACGGGTTGCAGGCGACTTATCCACAACGTCGTTTGAAGCTGATCGTCGTCGGCGACGGGCCGCAACGCGAAGCGCTGGCCAAGGCCCTTCCCAATGCGATTTTCTGCGGGGCGCAACGCGGTGAGGAATTGGCCCGACACTATGCCTCCGGGGATCTGTTTCTGTTCCCCAGCCTCACCGAAACCTTTGGCAATGTGGTGCTGGAAGCGATGGCATCGGGGCTGGGCGTGGTGGCCTATGACCAGGCGGCCGCTACCCAGCACATCCGCCATGGCTACAGTGGTGCGGTGGCTATGCCAGGGGACGAAGATGGTTTTTGCGATGCGGCCAGTTGGTTGCTGGAAGAGCATGAGCTCCTTCGCAGGGTACGACTCAACGCTAGGCAACACGCCAGCCGTCAGGGCTGGCCGGCGATTATCGAACAGTTTGAAAGGCAGTTGCGGGGCGTCTGTGCAGCACACTTTACTGCACCATCCTTACCTTTTCCCCCATGAATGCTCGCCACTTGCCAGATCATTGAGCCCGTGCAATTTGTTACCTGATCTCAAGGAACGCTGAGTTTGTTTATTGCCACTGAACGTTGACCTAGGTAGCGCTGGCCAAACACCGTGTGTGCATACCGAGGTTAGCTTGAACAAACTCCATAGCCAAAAGGTTCATATCTATGCACATCAATACTCAATCCCCTGCATTGGCGAATTTAGATTCCTATACCAAGCCCCGCCCCTTTCCCGAAGACACCCCACAGGAAAAAAACATACAGCAGAATCAAGTCGCATATGATAAACCGAGTAATCCAGGAAGCACTAAACTCGGGGACCCGCAACGCGCTCCAGATCGACCTTTCGTCAATAATATGACCAAGCCGAACATCTCACCAGCAGGCTGACTCCAATAGCAGCCTGCCAGTGAGTCGCCCCATCGTCGGCTCACTGGCGGGCAACCGCGATGCAACCCGTCATCGCAGGGTCGTCAACGCCTCACGACTGAACGGCAAAATATCGCCTTCACGCCCTTCACGCACCTTCAACGCCCAATCCGGATCCACCAGCAGCGCCCGGCCCACAGCCACCAGATCGAACTCATCGTTGTTCAAGCGCTCCAAGAGTTTTTCCAGGCTCGCCGGCTGTGCGATTTTGTCGGTGTTGACCATGAACTGCAGGAACTCACCGTCCAGGCCGACACTGCCCACGGTGATTGTCGGTTTGCCCGTGAGCTTGCGGGTCCAGCCCGCCAGATTCAGCTCGGAGCCATCAAACTCAGGCTCCCAGAATCTGCGGGTGGAGCAATGGAAAATATCCACACCGGCGTCAGACAACGGCTTGAGAAACTCCCCCAACGCCTCAGGGGTTTGCACCAGACGCGCGGTGTAATCCTGCTGCTTCCATTGGGAGAAGCGGAAAATGATCGGAAACTCAGGACCTGTTGCGGCCCGAACGGCCTGGATCAACTCAATGGCAAAGCACGAACGATTGGCCTGGCTGCCACCGTATTCATCGGTGCGCTGGTTGCTGCCTTCCCAGAAGAACTGGTCCACCAGATAACCGTGGGCACCGTGGATTTCCACGCCGTCCATGCCAATGCGTTGGGCATCCTTGGCAGCCTGGGCGAAGGCCGCGATCACCTCCTTGATATCCTGGACGGTCATACCGTGGACCACCACGTTGCCATCCTTGAGTTTTTCCATCGGGCCATAGGCCGGCACGCTGGCATCCGGCTCGGTGCCGATGCGCCGCACGCTACCCACGTGCCACAGTTGCGGAACAATCTTGCCACCTTCGGCATGCACCGCATCGACGACTTTCTTCCAGCCGGCCAATGCCGCTTCACCGTAGAAATGCGGAACGTTCGGGTACCCGTTGGAAGCCTGATGGCCCACCACCGTACCTTCGGTAATGATCAGCCCTACACCCGCCGCCGCACGGCGACGGTAGTACTCGATCACTTTGGCGTTCGGCACGCCACCGGGAGAAAACGAACGGGTCATCGGCGCCATGACCACGCGGGTCGGCAATTGCAGTGCGCCGAGCTGGAAAGGTTTGAACAAGGCTTGGACAGGCATGGGAGCACTCCGCGGCAGATGGATTTTATGATGCGGATAATATGGCGCACGCGGAGGGCTGGGTAGCACTATTGATTGCGGTGATTAAGGTGCAAAAGCCGGGAGCTACACAAAACACTGTAGGAGCCAGCTTGCTGGCGATGGTCGTTAACGGTGATGTTGTCTACCTGACACCCCGAGGTGTTCTTCCAGGCGCCATCGCCGGCAAGCCGGCTCCTAAGTAGGTCAGACCAAGGCTTTTTCGATGGCTTGGACGATCGTGGGGTCATCAGGCGCTGTGCGCGGGGAGAACCGCGCCAAAACCCGCCCATCTTTGCCCAGCAGGAACTTCTCGAAATTCCAGGTGATATCCCCGGGAAACTCGGCGCCCTCACCCGCCAATAGACGGTACAACTGATGGCGATCAGGACCGTTCACATCCAACTTGCTGCCCAATGGAAAGGTCACGCCGTAGTTGAGGCTGCAAAATTCGCGGATTTCTTCCTCCGTTCCCGGCTCCTGCCCCGCAAACTGGTTGCACGGCAAGCCCAGTACGGTAAACCCCTGGTCCTTGTATTGCTGGTAGAGGTTTTCCAGCGCGGCGTATTGCGGGGTCAGCCCACATTTGGAGGCGACATTGACCACCAGCACGACTTGCCCCTTGTAGGGCGCCAGAGGCAGCTCCTGACCATCCAGGGCTTTGAGTTTCAGGTCGTGGAAAGCACTCATGACAAACTCCAGATTTCCCATATTCTTCGTAACGGCCATTCGAGATTACAACCGTCAAGTCGGCAAGAATAGCCGCCAATCAAAAAAGGCGCCCGAAGGCGCCTTTCTTTTCAACTGACTGGCATCGCCCGTCAATTAATGGTGGTGACCACCTTCGCCGTGCACGTGGCCGTGAGCCACTTCTTCCTGGGAAGCGTCGCGGATGGCAACGATCTTGACCTGGAAGTTCAGGCGCTGGCCTGCCAGCGGGTGGTTACCGTCAACGGTCACGTCGTCGCCGTCCAGGTCGCGAATGGTCACGATCTGCATCTGGCCATCCGGCGCGGAAGCGTGGAACTGCATGCCCACTTCCAGCTCATCGACGCCTTCGAACATGCTGCGGCTCAGGGTGCTGACCAGTTCGGCCGAGTACTCGCCGTAGGCATCTTCAGGTTCTACGGCAACGGTCAGCTCATCACCAACGTTCTTGCCTTCCAGGGCCTTTTCCAGGCCTGGGATGATGTTACCTGCGCCTTGCAGGTAGACCAGCGGCGCGCCGCCGGCGGAGCTGTCGATGACCTCACCAGCGTCGTTGGTCAGGGTATAGTCGATGGAGACAGCCTTGTTAGCGGCGATCGTCATGGGGCGAGACCTTTTGCATAAGAATGAAGAACGGACAAGTCTAAACAAGGATTTGCCCGAAAGCGAACAGAACCCGGACAGACGGGGTCGATCCAGTGACCCGACGGTCGCAGGATTTCAGCAGGACGCAGACGGACACTGGGTTGTCGCGTTGTCCTGCGGCCATACGCAGCACCTGCGCCACCAGCCGCCCTGGCAATCCCGGGCCTGGGTCCTTGACCCGGCGCAACGCCTGGCAAAAATAGGCCAGCCCTTTGCCTGTGGCTGGTGTGCGCAGGGCCCGGATAACGATACCCTTGGCACCTGATTCGCGGTCGACGCTCAACCATAGAGCGCCACCCAAGCCATGCACCTCCAGAGAATTCGCATGCAGACTTTTTTTATCGCGCCCACCGATTTTGGTGTGGGTCTGACCTCCATCAGCCTTGGGCTGGTGCGTACCCTTGAGCGGGCCGGGCTGAAAGTCGGCTTCTTCAAGCCGATTGCCCAGCCGCACCCTGGCGACACCGGGCCTGAACGCTCCACCGAGCTGGTGGCGCGCACCCACGGTCTGAAACCGCCACAACCCCTGGGCCTGGCCCATGTCGAGCGAATGCTCGGCGATGGCCAGCTCGATGAACTGCTCGAAGAAATCATCACCCTTTACCAGCAGGCCGCCGTGGGCAAGGACGTGCTGATTGTCGAGGGCATGGT
Source organism: Pseudomonas sp. FH4 (assembly GCF_000510915.2). NCBI lineage: Bacteria > Pseudomonadati > Pseudomonadota > Gammaproteobacteria > Pseudomonadales > Pseudomonadaceae > Pseudomonas > Pseudomonas sp. FH4. The sequence goes on from NZ_AOHN01000006.1 coordinate 97,749, forward strand.
GCCAACCCGCAGCGCCAGCTATGCGGCCCGGGTCAACCTGCACCTGGCCAAAAGCCTGGATGCCGAAGTCATCCTCGTCTCGGCGCCGGAAAACGAAGTACTGACCGAACTGTCCGGTCGCGTGGAATTACAGGCGCAACTGTTCGGCGGCCCGAAAGACCCGAAAGTGCTCGGCGTGATCCTCAACAAGGTGCAGACCGACGAAAGCATGGAAGCCTTCGCCGCCCGCCTCAAGGAGCATTCGCCGTTGCTGCGCAGTGGCGATTTCCGCCTGCTGGGCTGTATTCCGTTCCAACCGGAGCTCAATGCGCCGCGCACCCGTGACGTGGCCGACCTGATGGGCGCCCAAGTGCTCAATGCCGGTGACTATGAAACCCGGCGCATGACCAAGATCATCATTTGCGCGCGCACCATGCGCAACACCGTGGAACTGCTCAAGCCCGGTGTCTTGGTGGTGACGCCGGGAGACCGTGACGACATCATCCTCGCCGTCAGTCTGGCCGCAATCAATGGCGTGCCCCTGGCCGGTCTGTTGCTGACCAGCGACACCCTGCCCGACCCGCGCATCATGGATCTGTGCCGTGGCGCGTTCCAGGCCGGGTTGCCGGTGTTGTCGGTGAGCACTGGCTCCTACGACACCGCCAACCAGCTCAACAGCCTGAACAAGGAAATTCCGATTGATGACCGCGAGCGCGCGGAGATCATCACCGACTTCGTCGCCAGCCATCTGGACGCGCGCTGGTTGCACCAGCGTTGCGGCACGCCACGGGAGATGCGCCTGTCACCGGCGGTGTTCCGCTACCAGTTGATCCAGCGTGCCCAGGCGGCCAACAAGCGCATTGTGTTGCCCGAAGGCAGCGAGCCGTTGACCGTGCAAGCCGCCGCCATTTGCCAGGCCCGGGGCATTGCCCGTTGCGTGTTGCTGGCCAAGCCGGCCGACGTCGAAGCCGTGGCCCGTGCCCAAGGCATCGAGTTGCCCGAAGGCCTGGAGATTCTTGACCCGGACCTGATCCGCGAGCGTTATGTCGAACCGATGGTGGCGCTGCGCAAGAGCAAAAGCCTCAACGCACCGATGGCCGAACAGCAACTGGAAGACACCGTGGTCATCGCCACGATGATGTTGGCGCTCGATGAAGTGGACGGCCTGGTCTCCGGTGTCATCCACTCCACCGCCAATACCATCCGCCCGGCCTTGCAACTGATCAAGACCGCACCGGGCTGCACCCTGGTGTCGTCGGTGTTTTTCATGCTGTTCCCCGAGCAGGTGCTGGTGTACGGCGACTGCGTGATGAACCCGCACCCAAGCGCGGCGGAACTGGCGGAAATCGCCCTGCAAAGCGCCGACTCGGCCGCCGCCTTCGGCATCACCCCGCGGGTGGCGATGATCAGCTATTCCAGCGGTGACTCGGCCAGCGGCGAAGAGGTGGAAAAGGTCCGCGAAGCCACCCTGCTGGCCCACGAACAACAGAGTTCGCTGCTGATCGACGGCCCGTTGCAGTACGATGCCGCCGCCAACGAAAGCGTCGCCCGACAACTGGCGCCCAATAGCCAGGTGGCGGGCAAGGCCACGGTGTTTGTGTTCCCCGACCTCAACACCGGCAACACCACCTACAAGGCGGTGCAACGCAGTGCCGATTGCGTCAGCCTCGGCCCGATGCTGCAAGGCCTGCGCAAACCTGTGAACGATCTGCCCCGTGGGGCCCAGGTGGATGACATTGTCTACACCATCGCCCTGACCGCGATTCAAGCCGCCAACCGACCTATGGATATCTAAATGCTGGATTTTCTGCCTGCCGCCGTGCGCGGGGTGATCGCCTCGCTGCTGCTGGCGTTGAACACGATCCTGTTGTGCTCGTTCCTGTTTATCGTCGCGCTGTGCAAGCTGCTGCCGTTTGCCAAGCGCTTGAGCGAGTGGCTGATGAACCACACCCACGAGGCCTGGATCAGCAATAACAAGGCCTGGATGAACCTGGTGCGCCGTACACGCTGGCACCTCAAGGGCCTTGAGGGGCTGGATTACCAGCACTCGTACCTGGTGACCAGCAACCATCAGAGCTGGGTCGACATCATGGTGTTGCAGTACGTGCTCAATCGTCGCATCCGCCCGCTGAAGTTTTTCCTCAAGCAGGAACTGATCTGGGTGCCGGTGATTGGCCTGGCGTGGTGGGCTTTGGGCTTCCCGTTCATGAAGCGCTACACCAAGGCCTATCTGGAAAAACACCCGGAGAAGAAAGGCAAGGACCTGGAAACCACCCGCAAGACCTGTGCGAAGTTTCGCGACAACCCGGTCGGCATTTTCAACTTTGCCGAAGGCACGCGATTTACCGAGGGCAAGCATGCGCAGCAGCAGTCGCCGTTGCGCTACCTGCTCAAACCCAAGGCCGGCGGGATTGCCTTTGTACTGGATGCCATGGGCGAGCAGTTGAAGTCGCTGGTGAACGTGACCATTCACTACCCTGGCGGGCGTCCTGGTTATTGGGACCTGCTGTGCGGCAATGTGCGGGAGGTGGTGGTGCAGTTTGAAGAGGTGCAGATCCCGGCCGAGTTCATTGGCAAGAATTATGAGCAGGATGGGGAGTATCGGGCGGCGTTCCAGGGCTGGATCAATAACCTGTGGACTGAAAAGGATGCCCTTTTAGACCAGCTTCACACGGATTATCCTGCCTGTCGCTGAGCAAAAATGTGGGAGCGGGTTGTTTTCAAAATCCCACAAAAAGCCCGCCACCGAGTAATCGGTGGCGGGCTTTTTGTGACAGCGAGGTTTAGATCGCGCCGCGCTGGCGCAGCAGTTCCAACACCTGCTTGACGCTGTCGTCCACCGACAGGGCCTGGGTGTCGATCACCAGGTCGGCATTCAACGGCACGTCGTACGGGAACGACTCGCCGGGGATGTTATCCCCACCGGCTGCGTACAAACCTTGCGGGTCACGCTCGGCACACACCAGCGGCGATGCCTGCACATACACGGTGAGCAAGCGATCACTGCCGATCAACGCCTTGGCCTGTTCACGGCCTTCGGCATCCGGCGCAACAAACGCGGCCAGGGTCAGCAGGCCGGCTTCGTTGAACTGACGCGCCACGTGGGCGGCACGACGCCAGTTCTCGGTACGCCCGGCACGATCCTGTGGCAGGCCTTTGTTCAGGTCATGCCGCAGGTTCTGCCCATCCAGTACAAACACCGCACGACCCATGTCGAACAGCTTGCGCTCGACTGCGTAGGCCAGGGTGCTCTTGCCTGCGCCCGACAGGCCACTGAACAACACGGTGGCCGGCTGCTGGCCGAAACGTTGCGCACGCTCTTCGGTGGCCACGTGGGCCAACTTGCCATGTTGCGCCGCGCCGCCATGGCCGACCGGTGGCGCGATAATCATGCCCGCCGCCACGGTGCCGTTGGTCAAACGGTCGATGACGATAAAGGCGCCAGTGGTGCGGTTGCTGGCGTAACCGTCCAGGGCGATGGCCGCGTCGAGGCTGACCTTGACCCGGCCGATCTCGTTCAACTGCAAGGCACTGGCCGGACCTTCTTCCAGGGTGTTCACGTCCACGCGATGAACAATGCTGGTGATCGAGCCCGGCACGTAGCTGGTCGCACGCTTGATGTCGTATTTCTTGCCCGGCAGCATCGGTTCCTCGGCCATCCACACCAGCATGGCGTCGAAGGCGTCGGTCACTTGCGGCACGTTGTCGGCATGCACCAGCAGGTCGCCACGGGAGATGTCGATCTCGTCTTCCATGGTCAAGGTCACGGCCTGGCCGGGACCTGCGTGTTCCAGTTCACCTTCGAAGGTGACGATGGACTTGACGCGACTGCTCTTGCCCGACGGCAACACCACAACCTCGTCGCCCTTGTGCACCACGCCGCTGGCCAGGGTGCCGGCAAAGCCACGGAAGTTCAGGTTCGGACGGTTGACGTACTGCACCGGGAATCGCAGGTCGGTGTAGTTGCGGTCGTTGGCGATCTCGACGGTTTCGAGGATCTCCATCAGCGACTGGCCGGTGTACCAGGGCGAACGCTCGCTCTTGTTCACCACGTTGTCGCCCTTGAGCGCCGACATCGGCACGAAGGCCAGGGTGCTCGGCTTGAACGCGATGCCGTCGGCAAACTTCAGGTAATCGGCCTTGATCGACTCGAACACGCTTTGGTCAAAGCCATTGATGTCCATCTTGTTGACGGCCACCACAATGTGTTTGATGCCCAGCAACGAGGCGATAAAGCTATGGCGCCGGGTCTGGGTCTGCACGCCGTAGCGCGCGTCGATCAGGATGATCGCCAGGTCACAGGTGGACGCACCGGTGGCCATGTTGCGCGTGTACTGCTCATGGCCTGGAGTGTCGGCAATGATGAACTTGCGCTTGGCGGTGGAGAAATAGCGGTAGGCCACATCGATGGTGATGCCCTGCTCACGCTCGGCCTGCAGGCCGTCGACCAGCAACGCCAGGTCGATGTCGTCACCGGTGGTGCCGACTTTCTTCGAATCACGGGTGATGGCTTCCAGGTGATCTTCGTAGATCATCTTGGAGTCGTGCAACAGGCGCCCGATCAAGGTGCTCTTGCCGTCGTCGACGTTGCCACAGGTCAGGAAGCGCAGCATTTCCTTGCGTTCGTGCTGGCCCAGGTAGGCGAGGATGTCCTCGCTGATCAAATCAGATTGATGCGACATGACAGCCCCTTAGAAATAGCCTTGACGTTTTTTATCTTCCATGGAGCCTGCGCCATCGTGGTCGATGACCCGGCCCTGGCGCTCGGAAGTTCGCGTCAGGAGCATTTCCTGGATGATGTCCGTCAGCGTCTCGGCTTCGGACTCCACCGCGCCCGTCAACGGGTAGCAGCCAAGCGTACGGAAACGTACTTTCTTTTTGACGATGCGGGCTTTGTCTTCGTCGGACAGGTGTTCGAGGATCCGGTCATCGTCGATCATGATCAACGTGCCGTTCTTCTCGATCACATCACGCTCGGCGGCGAAGTACAGCGGCACGATCGGGATGCCTTCCAGATAGATGTACTGCCAGATGTCCAGTTCGGTCCAGTTGGACAACGGGAACACACGGATCGACTCGCCCTTGTTGACGTTGCCGTTGTAGACGTTCCACAGCTCCGGGCGCTGGTTTTTCGGGTCCCAGCGGTGCTTGCTGTCGCGGAACGAGTACACGCGCTCTTTGGCACGGGATTTCTCTTCATCGCGACGGGCGCCGCCGAAGGCTGCGTCAAAACCATGCTGGTCCAAGGCCTGTTTGAGGCCTTCGGTCTTCATGATGTCGGTGTGCTTGGCGCTGCCGTGGGTGAACGGGTTGATGCCCTGCGCCACACCGTCCGGGTTGACGTGAGTGATCAGGTCCAGGCCCAGTTCCTCGACCATGCGGTCGCGGAACTTGTACATTTCCTGGAATTTCCACTGGGTGTCCACATGCATCACCGGGAACGGCAGCTTGCCCGGGAAGAATGCCTTGCGCGCCAGATGCAGCATCACGGCGGAGTCTTTGCCGATGGAGTAGAGCATTACCGGGTTGTCGAACTCAGCGGCAACCTCACGGATGATGTGGATGCTCTCCGCCTCCAGCTGTTTCAGATGCGTCAGTTTGTCGACCATGGCTACTCACGGGAAAACGATTCTTTTTGGACGGCCTGCGGGCCGTGTTCGAGCGAGGCATGCTAGCACAGCACCTTCTTCTATTCAGGGAGCTGGATAGATCGAAACGGTATATGAATATGCCGCCGAGTTTGGCGTGGAACGCGGACAAATGTGGGAGGGGGCTTGCTCCCGATTGCAGTGTGTCATTCAACAGATTGGTTGACTGAACCACCGTAATCGGGAGCAAGCCCCCTCCCACATTTGTTCGGTGGTATCTGTCAGATCGGGTTGGGGCAGTCGATGAACAGATGTTCCAGGGCAAAGCGTCGGGCCAGGTAATCCCCCAGGGCCTGCACGCCATAACGCTCGGTGGCGTGATGGCCGGCAGCGATGAAGCTGATGTCGTTTTCCCGCGCGCTGTGGAAAGTCTGCTCCGACGCTTCGCCGCTCAAGTACAAATCGACCCCGGCCGCCACGGCCTGGTCGATATAACCCTGGCCGCCGCCCGTGCACCAACCGACGCGGCGGATCATGGCGCTGCCTTCGATCAGCAGCGGCTCGCGGCCCATGGTTTCCTGCACGCGGCGGGCGAAATCCCGCGCCGACAGCGGTTCCGCCAGGGAGCCTACGAGGCCGACGACCTTGAGGTTGTCCGGGTCCAGCGGGCCTTCGACGGTGATGTCCAACTGGCGGGCCAACTGCACGTTGTTGCCCACGTCCGGGTGCAGGTCCAGCGGCAGGTGATAGGCCAGCAGGCTGATGTCATGCTTGAGCAGGGTCTTGAGCCGGCGCTGTTTCATGCCGGTGATGCAAGGGTTTTCGCCCTTCCAGAAATAGCCATGGTGCACCAGCACCAGGTCCGCCTCGGCTTCCACCGCGGCATCCAGCAACGCCTGGCTGGCGGTCACGCCACTGACAATGCGCAACACTTGCGGCCGGCCCTCGACCTGCAGGCCGTTGGGGCAGTAGTCGGCAATTTTCGCGCTGTTCAAGTAGCGATCCGCTTCTTCAACCAGGGTGCTCAGGGCGACGGCCATAAAAGACTCCTAAATATCCCGTTCAGAGGCGCTCGCGGCCTCGTATAATGCGCGACATTATGGGCGCTCCCACGCCCCCTGCAACCTGTCAGGACTTACTTGATGCTCAAGGCGCTGCGTTTTTTTGGATGGCCATTGTTGGCCGGCGTGCTGATCGCGATGCTGATCATTCAGCGTTATCCGCAATGGGTCGGCCTGCCAAGCCTGGACGTCAACCTGCAACAAGCACCGCAAACCAGCGCGGTGCAACAAGGCCCGGTGACCTATGCCGATGCGGTGGTGGTCGCGGCGCCCGCCGTGGTCAACCTGTACACCACCAAGGTCATCAACAAACCGGCGCACCCGCTGTTCGAAGACCCGCAGTTCCGGCGTTTTTTCGGCGACAACTCGCCCAAGCAGCGGCGCATGGAATCAAGCCTCGGCTCCGGGGTGATCATGAGCCCGCAAGGTTACATCCTGACCAATAACCACGTGAGCACCGGCGCCGACCAGATTGTGGTGGCCCTGCGTGATGGCCGCGAAACCCTGGCGCGGGTGGTGGGCAGCGATCCGGAAACCGATCTTGCAGTGCTGAAAATCGACCTGAAGAACCTGCCATCCATCACCATCGGCCGCTCCGAAGGCCTGCGGGTCGGTGATGTGGCCCTGGCGATCGGCAACCCGTTTGGCGTCGGCCAGACCGTGACCATGGGCATCATCAGCGCCACCGGGCGCAATCAGTTGGGCCTCAATAGTTACGAAGACTTCATCCAGACCGACGCGGCGATCAACCCAGGTAACTCCGGCGGCGCGCTGGTGGATGCCAGTGGCAACCTGACGGGCATCAACACCGCGATTTTCTCCAAGTCCGGCGGCTCACAGGGCATCGGTTTTGCGATCCCGGTGAAGCTGGCGATGGAAGTGATGAAGTCGATCATCGAGCACGGCCAGGTAATCCGTGGCTGGCTGGGGATTGAAGTGCAACCGCTGACCAAGGAGTTGTCGGAGTCCTTTGGACTGACCGGGCGCCCAGGCATCGTGATCGCCGGTATCCTGCGCGGCGGTCCGGCGGAAAAGGCCGGGATGCAGGTCGGCGACGTGATCCTCAGCATCGACGGCGAACCGGCTGGCGATGGCCGTCGGTCAATGAACCAGGTGGCGCGGATCAAGCCGACGGAAAAGGTCGCGATCCAGGTGATGCGCAACGGCAAGGAAATCAAGTTGCTGGCCGAAGTGGGCCTGCGTCCACCGCCTGCACCGGTGAAAGAGCAAGAATAAAGGCCTCACCTTAAAGAGATATATTCTCAATGGTCATGTTATATTATTTCAATATTGATATTGGAATGTTAGACCATGACGTCTCGAAAGTTTGCCCCCCTGGCCGGTCTCGCCTTGGGGTTGCTGGTGGACCCGGTGTTTGCAGAAGACACCAACACCCTTGAACTGGGCACCACCAGCATCACCGGCGAGGCGTATGAGTCCGCCACCGGCCCGGTCAAGGGCTATCGCGCGACCCGTTCGGCCAGCGCGACCAAGACCGACACCGCCCTGCGGGATATTCCACAATCGATCAGTGTGATCCCCGCCAAAGTGCTCAAGGACCTGGGCAGCAACAACGTCGAACGCGCCCTGGAATTTGCTGGCGGCGTGTCCAAGCAGAACAACTTTGGTGGCCTGACGCTCTACGAATACAGCGTGCGCGGCTTCACCACCTCGGAGTTCTACCAGGACGGTTTCAGCGCCGCCCGTGGTTACCCCAGCACCCCGGACACGGCCAATATCGAACGCATCGAAGTGCTCAAGGGCCCTGCCGCCAGTTTGTATGGCCGTGGCGACCCCGGCGGCACCGTGAATATCGTCACCAAGAAACCCCAGCCCGAAGCCTTCACCACTGTGCAGACCAGCGCTGGCAGTTGGGACCGCTACCGTACCGCCCTCGATATCAACACCCCGCTGGACAGCGAAGGCACCGTGTTGTCGCGGGTCAACCTGGCGGTGGAAGACAACCACAGCTTCCGCGACCACGTGCAGAGCAAGCGAGTGTTTGTCGCGCCGTCTTTCAGCTGGCAACTGGACCCGGACACTAGCCTGCTGGTGGAAAGCGAATTCGTGCGCCACAGCTCGACCTTCGACCGTGGCATCGTCGCGCCGAATAACCGTTGGAGCGGCATGTCCCGCTCGACCTTCCTCGGCGAGCCCAACGACGGTGATATCGACAACCACAACAACCGCCTGCAAGCCACCCTCGAACATCACCTGAACGATGCCTGGCAACTGCGCCTGGCCAGCCATTACAAACAAGGCAGCCTGTGGGGCTACGCCTCGGAAAACCGCGCACTGAATGCCGACGGGCATACCATCAACCGCCGCTACCGCGAGCGCTCCATGGGTTGGCATGACAGCATCACCCAACTGGAACTGCGTGGCCGGTTCGATATCGGCAGTTGGCAGCATGAGTTGCTGATCGGCACCGAGTACGAGGACTACCGCAAGAAAGAGCGCGTCACCGCCATCGCCGGCAGCTATCCCATCGACATCTACAAGCCGATCTACGGCCTGGCCAAGCCCAATGGCCAGCGCTCGGGCAGTGACTTCCTTGCCCAGACCAAAAGCCAGGCGCTGAACCTGCAGGATCAGATCATCTTTACCGACCGCTTGCGCGGCATGCTCGGTGCGCGCCTGGAGCACGTTGAACAAAGCTCGGATAACTTCACCAACGGTAAAAAAAGCCAGAAAACCCACGACGTCATAACCCAGCGCGCCGGCCTGTTGTACCAACTGACACCGCAAGTGGGGGTGTTCGCCAACGCCTCCACCTCATTCAAACCGCAAAGCGAGCTGGACGCGGCCGGGGATTTCCTCAAGCCCGAGGAGGGCGTCGGTTATGAAGTGGGGATCAAGAGCGAGCTGTTCGACGACCGCTTGAGCACCACCCTCGCCGCCTTCCATATCGACAAGGAAAACACCCTGGCCACGGACCCGGCCACCGACACCAAACGCGCCATCGGCAAGGCCCGCAGCCAGGGTTTCGACCTGCAATTGACCGGGCAACTGACTGACGCCGTGCGAGTGATTGGCGCCTTTGCCTATATCGACGCCGAAGTGACCAAGGGTGACAAAGATATCCCCACCGGCAGCCGCATTCTCGGCGTGGCCAAGCGCAGTGGCAGCCTGTTGGGCGTGTATGAGTTCCAGGATGGCGCCCTGCGCGGTTCTGACCTTGGCGCAGCCTTTACCTATGTCGGCGACCGCTCCGGCGAAGCCGGCAAAAGCTTTGAATTGCCGGCCTACCACACCGTCGACCTGCTGGCCCATTACAAGGCCAGCGATAACGTAACCGTTGGCCTGAACCTCAACAATCTGTTCGACGAAAAGTACTTCGAGCGCTCCTTCAGCAACTACTGGGTCGCCCCCGGAGAGCCACGTAACTTCACCGTCAGCCTGACCCTCAACCTGTAAAAGGACCTCACCATGCAAGCGCTCAAATCATTGGCCGTACTCGGCCTGCTGTTCGCCACCCAGGTATCGGCCCATGGCTTGTGGACCGAGCAACGCCGTGGGCATATCGAAGTGGTCTACGGCCACGGTGCCGAGGACGAAGCCTTCAAGGCGAATAAGGTCAGCGGTGCCTGGGCCTATGACGCGAGTGGGCGGATGATCCCGGTGACCGTGCAGCGCCTCAACGACCAGGCGCGCCTGCAGCCGCTCAAGTCCCCTGCCGTGCTGGCCGTGGCGTTTGATAATGGCTTGTGGTCGCAAACCCCGGACAAGAAATGGGTGAACCAGGGCCGCAGCCAGGTCCCCGGCGCCATCGAAACCACCCAGGCCCTGAAGTACAGCCTGGCGATCTATCAGGCCGGGGCGAAGCTGCCCAGCCTGGATCAGTTGAAAATGGTGATCGTACCCGAGGTCGACCCACTGACTGTCGGCCCAGGCAAGCTGCTGCCCGTGCGCGTGCTGATCGATGGCAAGCCTGCGGCCGGGATCAAATTGATTGGCGACTACCGCAGCGCGCCGAACACCTTGAGCACCGAGACCGACCAGGATGGCCGGGCCCAGGTACTGGTGCGCAACGAGGCGTTGAATGTGATTGCGGCGCAGGTGGAAGTACCGGTCAAAGGCGATAGCGAGATTCAGACCCGCGCGCTGTTCAGCTCACTGACCTTCCTTGGCCAACCGCACCACGAATAAACACTACTGAACCCTGTAGGAGCTGGCTTGCCTGCGATGCAGGCACCTCAGTGTGTCAGTCACACCTCGGTGATGCTATCGCAGGCAAGCCAGCTCCCACACAAGCCCGCTGCCACGTTAGAGGCTGACGGGGGCTCTTTCACACAAGGTATTGAGCGCCGCCGCCCACTGCGGATCATCATTGAGGCACGGTACCAATACCAACTCCTCGCCCCCGGCTTCGCGAAATTGCTCCAGCCCGCGATCACCAATCTCTTCCAGGGTCTCGATGCAATCGGCGACAAACGCCGGGCACATCACCAGCAATTTCTTCACACCCTGCCGGGCCAGCGCTTCCAGGCGGGCTTCGGTATAGGGTTCGATCCATTTCGCCCGGCCCAGGCGCGACTGGAACGCCACCGACCATTTATCGTCCGGCAGGCCCATGCGCGCAGCAAAGTCGCGGGCGACGCTGAAGCATTGCCCGCGATAACAGGTGGTGCGCACTTCAGGCGAGGCATTGGCGCAGCAGTCACCCGCGCCTTCGAGCGAATGCCCGGGGTTGAGTTTGTTCAGGTGCCGCTCCGGCAGGCCGTGGAAGCTGAACAGCAGGTGATCATAATCCTGCTGCAGATGTGGCTTGGCACTGGCCACCAGGGCGTCGAGGTATTCCGGCTGGTCGTAGAACGGTTGCAGGATCGAGAACTGCAGGTCGAGCTGCTTGTCCCGCACCACTCGCCGTGCTTCTTCAATCACGGTCGTCACGGTGCTGTCGGCGAACTGTGGGTACAACGGCGCCAGCGTGACCTTGTGGATGCCCTGCCCGGCCAGACGGCTCAGCACGCTCTCGATTGAGGGCTCGCCATAACGCATCGCCAGCTCCACCGGCCCCTGGGTCCACTGGGCGGTCATCTGCTGTTGCAGGCGCCGGCTGAGCACGACCAGCGGCGAGCCCTCGTCCCACCAGATCGAGGCGTAGGCATGGGCCGACTGTTCGGGACGCTTGATCAGAATCAGCGACACCAGCAAGCGCCGGACCGGCCACGGCAGGTCAATCACATACGGGTCCATCAAAAACTGATTGAGGTAGCTGCGCACATCGGCCACCGAAGTGGACGCCGGTGAACCCAGGTTGACCAGTAACAACGCGTGATCCGTCATGCAACATCCTATCTCTAGAGGCGGCTGGACAAGTCGTCCAGGGCCGCGTGCAACTCAGTGAACTGAAAAGTGAAACCGTCAGCCAACAACCGCTCGGGTAGCGCCTTCTGCCCGCCCAGCAACAGGCCGGACAACTCTCCCAACCCTACCCGCAAGACAAACGCCGGCATGGGCATGAACGCCGGGCGGTGCAGGACCTGGCCCAGGGTCTTGGCGAACTCGCGATTGCGTACCGGATGCGGCGCGCAGGCATTATAAGGACCGCTGGCATCAGGTTTGTGCAGAAGAAAATCAATCAGGGCGATTTGATCCTTGATATGCACCCACGGCATCCACTGCCGACCGCTGCCGATAGGACCGCCCAGGGCCAGTTTGAACGCCAGCACCAGCCGCGACAAAAAGCCGCCCTCAGCCGCTAGCACCAGGCCAGTACGCACCAAAACCACCCGCAAGCCCAATGCCTCGGCGCGCTGGGCGGTTTCTTCCCAGGCGATGCACAACTGGCTGGGGAAATCGTCCTGCACCGGGCCGCTGGCTTCGGTCAACTCGCGCTCACCGCCATCGCCGTACCAGCCCACCGCCGAACCGCTAATCAAGAGCGCAGGTTTCACCGCCAGGCCCTCAAGCCAGGCCAGCAAGGTTTCCGTCAGACTGATCCGGCTGCTCCACAGCAACGCCTTGCGCTTGTGCGTCCAGAGACGATCGGCAATCGGCGCACCCGCCAGGTTGATAACCGCGTCCACCGGCTGCGTTATGTCCTGCAAACGGGCGACACCCTGCACCGGCTCACCACACAACCTGGCGACTTGCGCGGGGTTGCGGCTCCAGACCGTCAACCGATGCCCCTGGGCGCTCCAGTGCTGGCAGAGCTGGCGGCCGATCAGACCCGTACCGCCGGTCAGCAAAATATGCATGAGATCTTCCTCCTGTAGCGTTGGCCGGGCATCGCTGGTCTATTTTATATGCAGGGATCTTTTTAATTGGCCAGACCTAGGCTTAACCATAGGTCACGCCACACGTTAAGGCATGCCGAAACTTATACCAAAAAACAATATTGTACAGCTATTGGTGTCGGCGTAGTCTGTACCCAAAGGTAAAACGAGGCCTCCCATGACTGTTCCCATCGCGATCATCGGTACCGGCATCGCCGGACTTTCGGCCGCCCGAGCGTTAAACGATGCCGGGCACGTTGTACAACTCTTCGATAAAAGCCACGGCAGTGGCGGGCGCATGTCCAGCAAGCGCACCGAGGCCGGCGCACTGGACCTGGGCGCACAGTATTTCACCGCGCGCGACCGACGCTTCGTCAATGAAGTGCAACGCTGGCAAGCCAATGGTTGGGCTGCCGAGTGGGAGCCGCAGCTCTACAACTGCCAATCCGGACAACTGAGCCCCTCCCCTGACGAACAGACCCGCTGGGTCGGCACCCCGCGCATGAGCGCTATCACCCGCGCACTGCTCGATGACCTGCCAGTGGAGTTTGGCTGCCGTATCACCGAAGTGTTCCAAGGCCAGCAGCACTGGAACCTGCTGGACGCCGACGGCGACAATCATGGCCCCTTCAGCCATGTGATTATTGCCACACCGGCGCACCAGGCCACAGCCCTGCTGGCTGCGGCGCCCAAACTGGCGAGCACGGCGGCCGGGGTGAAAATGGACCCGACCTGGGCCGTCGCCCTGGCCTTCGAAACGCCATTGGATACCCCGATGGAAGGCTGTTTCGTACAAGACAGCCCCCTCGACTGGTTGGCCCGCAACCGTAGCAAACCAGGGCGTGACGCCACGCCGGACACCTGGATCCTGCACGCCACCAGTGCCTGGAGCAAACAGCACCTGGACTTGCCCAAGGAAGCCATCATCGAGTTGTTGCACGGCGCCTTTGCCGAACTGCTGCACTGCAGCATGCCGGCACCCTCCTTCAGCCTTGCCCACCGCTGGCTGTATGCCCGGCCTGCTGGCGGCCATGAATGGGGAGTATTGGCCGATGCCGACCTGGGCCTGTATGTCTGTGGCGACTGGTGCCTGTCGGGCCGGGTCGAAGGTGCCTGGCTCAGCGGCCAGGAAGCGGCGCGGCGCCTGCTTGAACACCTGCAATGAACCGCATCAATCCGGCGAAGTTGCTGTTATCAAAATGGACAGCAACCCGCCCTCGGCACAAGGAAAAGCATTTCCTGGTCACCGAGCTGTTCCGCGATGAACAAGGCACGGTACTGGAGATTGAACTACAGGCCGTGCTGACCCGACGGGCAGAACGCCTGGCCTGGCACAACCTGCAAGATGCCGAGCACTGGAAAATGGGTTGGAAGTAACCTCGACCGAAAAACCTGTACAAAATATTTGACTTGTACACATCAAAACCTATGATGAGATTAGTTGTACAGGAAATAATCCCTGTACAGGAATTTTGCAGAGGTTTGCCATGCCCAGCCCCGCGCCCACCACCGGCAAACCCAGGATCGCCATCAGCGCCTGCCTGCTCGGCGAGAACGTGCGTTTCAATGGCGGGCACAAGCAATCGCCCCTGTGCAGCCAGGCACTCGCCGACTACTTCGACTTTGTGCCTCTGTGCCCCGAAGTCGCCATCGGCCTGGGCGTCCCCCGCGAGCCGATTCGCCTGGTGGGCGACCCGCAACAACCGCAAGCCGTGGGTACCGTCCACCGCGACTTGAACGTGACCGGCGCACTGGACGCCTATGGCCAGGACATGGCCGCCGAGCATACCGACCTGTGCGGCTACATTTTCATGCAGAAGTCACCGTCCTGTGGCCTGGAGCGGGTCAAGGTCTACCGCGACAACGGCACCCCGGTCGATGGTGGCGGGCGTGGGATCTATGCCCAGGCATTCTGCGCCCGTCACCCCAACCTGCCGGTGGAAGAAGATGGCCGCCTGCACGACCCGGTGTTGCGGGAAAATTTCCTGACCCGGGTGTTTGTCTACGCCACATGGCAGCAATTGCTTGTTGAAGGGCTGACCCGTCACCGTCTGCTGGCCTTCCACACGCGCTACAAATACCTGTTGATGGCCCACAGCCCGGCCCACTACAAAAGCCTGGGCAACCTGTTGGGCAGCATGGGCAAGGGCTGCGACCTGCAAGCCCTTGCCGCTGACTATTTCAGCAAGCTAATGAGCGCACTGAAAAAGTGCGCCACCCGCGGCACCCACTCCAACGTGCTGCAACACATCAGCGGTTACCTCAAGCAGGTCATCAGCGCTGAAGACAAACAGGAAATGCAGACCCTGATCGGCCAATACCGTCACGGCATCGTGCCACTGGTGGTACCGCTGACCCTGCTCAAGCATCACTTTCGCCAACACCCGGACCGCTACATCGCGCAGCAGGCGTACCTGCAACCGCATCCGGAAAACCTCAGCCTGCGCAATGCGATTTAACCCATGAACGTTTCTACGCAACACCCCGCCGAAGACTTGGCCCTGGCCCTGGAGCAAGGCTGGCTGCCGATCCGCGAAGTGGCCCGCCAGACTGGGGTCAACGCGGTGACCCTGCGTGCCTGGGAGCGTCGCTATGGCCTGATCGTGCCGCAGCGCACGCCCAAGGGCCATCGGCTGTTCAGCGCCGAGCATGTGCAGCGCATCCAGACCATCCTGACGTGGCTCAACCGCGGCGTGCCGGTCAGCCAGGTCAAGCAGTTGATCGACAACGCCCAGCCGGTGGACAACAGCGCCGAAAACGAATGGCAGGACCTGCGCCAGACTCTGGTACACGCGATCAGCCAACTGGCCGAGCGCCGGGTGGATGATGTGTTCAACCAGGCCATGGCCCTCTACCCACCGCGCACCCTGTGCGAACACCTGTTGTTGCCGCTGCTCAAGGAGTTGGAGCAGCGCTGGCAGGGCCAATTCGGCGCGCAAATGGAGCGGGGGTTTTTCCATTCCTGGCTGCGCAGCAAATTCGGCGCGCGGATGTATCACAACAATCGCCAGCTTAATGGCCGCCCTTTATTGCTGATCAATCATTCCGATCTGCCACTTGAGCCCCACCTGTGGTTGAGCGCCTGGCTGGCCAGCAGCGCCGATTGTCCGGTGGAGGTCTTCGACTGGCCGCTGCCCACCGGCGAACTGGCCCTGGCGGTCGAACACCTGCAACCGCGGGCCGTGTTGCTGTACTCAAGCAAGGCCATCAATCTGGCGGTCCTGCCGAAACTCTTGAGCGGCACCCGTTGCCCAATCCTCATCGCCGGACCAACGGTGTGCATCCATCAGGCCGAGTTGGCGGTATTAACCCAGGACATCCCAGAACTGTTGTTGGCCGAAGACCCGTTGTCGGCCCACCAGCTCTTGACCCAGCGCGGGCTTCTCTAAATGCATCTGATCTGGCTGCGCAGCGACCTGCGCCTGCATGACAACACCGCCCTCGCGGCCGCCTGCCAGCGCGGCCCGACGGCGGCGGTGTACCTGATCACTGCCGAGCAGTGGCTGGCCCATGACGATGCGCCGTGCAAGGTGGACTTCTGGCTGCGCAACCTCAAGACGCTGAGCCAAGCCCTGGGCCAACTGAATATTCCCCTGCTGATCCGCCATGCCGACACCTGGGATCAGGTGCCACAGGTGCTGGTCGAGTTATGCCAGGCCTTGTCGGTCGAGACGGTTCACGTCAACGACGAATACGGAATCCACGAAAGCCGACGCGATGCCGCCGTGGCCCAGGCCCTGGAAACACAAGGCGTGAGCTTTCACAGTTATCTGGACCAACTGCTGTTCCAACCCGGCAGTGTGCTGACCAAGACCGGCACCTACTTCCAGGTGTTCAGCCAGTTTCGCAAGGTCTGCTACAACCGCCTGCACAGCACCCTGCCACGCCGGATACCGACACCCAAGGCCCAGGCCACACTGTCATTGGCCAGCGATGCCGTTCCCGAGCAGGTCAAGGGATTTGCCCCACCCAGCGACACCCTACGCGCACTCTGGCCGGCGGGAGAAGACGAGGCGCACCGACGCCTTGGGCAATTTGCCGACGCGCAGATCAGCTACTACAAGGACGAGCGCGACTTCCCGGCCAAGCCCGGTACCAGCCAGTTGTCTGCGTACCTCGCGGCTGGCGTGGTTTCGCCGCGCCAGTGTCTGCATGCCGCATTGCAAAGCAACCAGGGTGAATTCGAAAGTGGCGACACCGGTGCCGTCACCTGGATCAACGAGCTGCTGTGGCGTGAGTTCTACAAACACATCCTGGTGGGCTACCCACGGGTGTCGCGCCATCGTGCCTTTCGCCCGGAAACCGAAGCCGTGGCCTGGCGTCACGCGCCCGAGGACCTCGCCGCCTGGCAGGAGGCGCGTACCGGTCTGCCGATCATTGATGCTGCGATGCGCCAGTTGCTGGAAACCGGCTGGATGCATAACCGCCTGCGCATGGTGGTGGCGATGTTCCTGACCAAAAACCTGCTGATCGACTGGCGCGAAGGCGAGCGCTTCTTTATGCGTCACCTGATCGACGGCGACCTGGCAGCCAACAACGGCGGCTGGCAATGGAGTTCGTCCACCGGCACCGACTCGGCGCCATACTTCCGGATTTTCAGCCCGCTGAGTCAGTCCGAGAAGTTCGATGGCGAAGGGCGTTTCATCAAGCAGTGGCTGCCGCAACTGTCGGGTCTGAACAAGAAGGACGTGCACAACCCCGACGCCGCCGCCGGCCTGTTTGGCGTGGCCGACTACCCACGGCCCATCGTCGATCTGAAGCGTTCCCGTGAGCGCGCGTTGGCCGCCTTTCGCGCCCTGCCCTCGCGCCAGGCGGGAGGCGTGTATGAGTGATTTCCTGCGTCAGTTTGCCAATTCCTTCGCTACTCTGGACAAACACAACCTGCACCTGCTTGACCGTTTGTACAGCCAGGACATCAACTTCACTGATCCACTGCACCAGATCCACGGCATCAGCGCGCTGAAAGCGTACTTCGCCGAGCTTTACATCAAGATCAGCCAACTGCATTTTGACTTCCACGGCTTCGACCACGTGACCGAAGGCGAGGGTTATTTGCGCTGGACCATGAGCTTTTGCCACCCGCGACTGGCGGGCGGCCAGCAGATTCAGGTCGAGGGCTGCTCCCACCTGTTATGGCACGACAAGGTTTACCGGCACCGCGACTATTTTGATGCCGGAGCGCTGCTTTACGAACACCTGCCGGTACTGGGCCCAATTGTTCGTTGGTTAAAAGGGAAAATGGCATGAGCCTGATATCGCCACGCCGTTACTGGCTGACGGGGGCAAGCAGTGGTATTGGCGCCGCACTGGCCGAAGAGTTGCTCGGCAGCGGCGCACAGGTGGCGCTGAGCGCGCGCGCCAAGGCACCGCTGGAGCAGCTTGCCCAACGTTATCCGGGGCAAGTGCTGGTGGTAGCCGGCGACTTGACCAACAGCCAGGTGGTACGCGAAATCGGCGAGCACATCACGCAAGCCTGGGGCGCCCTGGACACGGTGATTTTGAATGCCGGCACCTGCGAATACGTGGATGCCAGGCAATTCGATGCCTCGATTATCGAACACGTGGTGCGCACCAACCTGCTGGCCAGCAGTTATTGCATCGAGGCCGCCTTGCCGCTGCTGCGTGCCGGGCAAACCCCGCACCTGGTCGGCGTCGCCAGTGCCGTCACGTACCTGCCGATGCCCCGCGCAGAAGCCTACGGCACATCCAAGGCCGGCCTGCGCTACTTGTTCGAATCCCTGCGCATCGAACTGTCTCCCGAAGGCATAGATGTGACCGTGGTCAGCCCCGGTTTCGTCGATACGCCTTTGACCGAACGCAATGATTTCCCGATGCCCTTGAGCTGGCCGGCCGATAAGGCCGCGCGGCATATTTTCGACAAACTGCAAAAGCGCCCACTGGAGATCGCCTTCCCGGCGCTGTTTATCGCCACCCTGTGGCCGCTGTCGAAACTGCCGAACCGCGCGCAGTTGATCATCGGCAAGCGCATGCTGCGCAGCCCGCCGCCGCACAAGGACAACCTGTGAAGATCGCCATTGTCGGCAGCGGAATTTCCGGGCTGACCAGTGCCTATCTGCTCAGCCGCCGCCATGACATCACCGTGTTCGAAGCCGGCGGCCGGATTGGCGGCCACACCCACACGATCGACGTGACGGTCGAGGGCCAACGGTATGCGGTGGACACCGGCTTTATTGTGTTCAACGACTGGACCTACCCCAACTTCATCCGCCTGCTGGGGCAGATCGGCGTGCCGTTCAAGCCGACCGAGATGAGTTTTTCGGTGTGCGCTCCCGAGGAAAATGTCGAGTACAACGGCAACAACCTCAACAGCCTGTTCGCCCAGCGCAGCAATATCCTGTCCCCGGGTTTCTGGGGCATGTTGCGCGACATCCTGCGCTTCAATCGCCAGGCGCCCCTGGATTTGCAGGAACAACGCATCAGCGCGCAGATGCCCCTGGGCGAATACTTACAGGCGGGCAACTATGGCCCGCGTTTCATCCGCCACTACATCGTGCCCATGGGCGCAGCGATCTGGTCGATGCCGCTGGCGGACGTGCTGGAGTTTCCGCTGCAGTTCTTCGTGCGCTTCTTCAAGAACCACGGTTTGCTATCGGTGAATAATCGGCCGCAATGGTGCGTGATTGAAGGAGGTTCCAGCCGCTATATCGAGCCGCTGACCCGCTCGTTTCGCCAGCAGATCCGCCTCAACTGCCCGGTGCACAAGGTCGAGCGTACGCTTGAGGGGGTCGTGATCCACAGTGCCGATGGCCGTGAACATTTCGACAAGGTGATCTTCGCCTGCCACAGCGACCAGGCCCTGGCCCTGCTGGAGGATCCGAGCCTGGCCGAGCAACAGATCCTTGGGGCGATGACCTACGCCGACAACGACGTGGCCCTGCACACCGACACCCGTTTGCTGCCCGACCGCCCGCTGGCCTGGGCCAGTTGGAACTATCGGCTGGACGCCAGCACGCACAAACCGGCAGCCGTCACCTACGCCATGAACATCCTGCAAGGCATCGACAGCGCCACCACCTTTTGCGTCAGCCTTAACCAGACCGCGATTATCAACCCGCTGAAAATCCTCGCCCGCTACACCTACGCCCATCCGCAACACAGCCTGGCGGCGGTAGCGGCACAAGCGCGCTGGGAAGAATTGCATGGCGCCCGGCACACCTATTACTGCGGGGCCTACTGGGCCAGCGGCTTTCATGAGGACGGTGTGGTCAGCGCCCTGCGCGTGGCCCAGGCCTTTGGGGAAACCCTGTGAAGTGACCAACACCCCGTGGCGCGAGCGCTATCACTATGTGCTGCCAAGTTGCAGATCGTCAGCCGCGACACCGATATGAACCTGCTGCACATGGAAGACTTCGGCCTGTATTACGCGCGAACCCTGCGCTTGTGGGAGTTCTACCTGTGCTATTGCGAAGGTGGCTTTATGGAACGCACTATCGGCACCGCGCAATTGCTGCTGGGGCGTTTCAGTGCTTAAACCGTAGGAGCGAGCTTGCTCGCGAAAAACTTGAGAGCACCGCGTTTAACCAGAAAACCTGCGTTATCGTTGGCGCCCTTCGCGAGCAAGCTCGCTTCTACAGGGGTTGGCAAGCGACGCAACAGCAAAAAAACTGAAACCGGTCGGCTTTAGCTTGCAGCTGGACGCTTGAAGCTTGAAGCTGCGCCCCATGACCACCATCCCCCACACCCAAATCACCGAACCCGCCGTCACCTGTGCCACGTGCGCAGCCTGCTGCTGCCAGCTGGAAGTCATGCTGATCACCGACACCGGCGTGCCTGATCGCTTTATCGATACCGACGACTGGGGTGGCGAAGTCATGCTGCGCCTGGACGATGGCTGGTGCGCGGCGCTGGATCGCGACACGATGATGTGCACCATCTATGAAAAGCGACCGTTGATTTGCCGGGAGTTCGAGATGGGCGCGCCGGAGTGCATTGAAGAGCGCCAGGGGATTGCGACGGTCTACCGCTGACTCTGCAAACGGTGAAGATCAAATGTGGGAGCAAGCCCGGCTCCCACATAGGTTGTGCATGTGCCTGGGGAATATCAGAGCGCCATTGTGTAGTTCAACGAGTAGCTCTCGATACCATCGTTATGGCTGCTGATGCCCGCGTTGGAATAGTGCGTGGCACGGATCCCCACCTGATGCCCACCGGCAAAGCGCAGGCCAAAGCCCAGGCGATCTTCAAACTGGAAAGCCTGGCCAATGTTGCTGTCTTCGACACGGGTGCGTGAAAACAGCGCCACGCCAATCCCCGCTTCGATGTAGGGTTTGACAGACTCGCCGGCGAACTCGTACACAAACACCGGCGAAAAGGACAGGCTGCTGACACTGGCGCGTTTGTCACCATCCCAGAAGGTATAAGCGCCGCTCCAGTAGCCGGTCAGGCGACCGACATCGCTCTGCCACCAGCTCTTGTCCCAGTCCGATTGCAGGCCCAGACGATAGGTCATGGTCGAATCACTGGTATGCCCCACCCCAAATTCCAGGCCGGCAGCCTGGGCCGAAACCGAGTGTCCCACCACTACGGCTGCAATCGCAGCCACACAGAACAAGCGCTTCATAAGAAACATCCTTTACCAAACGAAGTTGTATGTTTTTTGATACGTATCAACAGCTATAGAAATCCTGGATTACGCAGAAGTTCAGCTAAAAAACCGACTATTTCACGATTTTTTACCGATCGAAGCTTCGCACAACGCCAGTGAATTTCCATAGTGTGGGTAGGATATCTCTGAGGTGTTGCGGATCACCGCTGGTCCAGAACTGTGCAGTCCGAGGCGGGCCCTCGGCCAGCAGTTGGCGTTCGTCCAGCAGGCGCTGCAACTGACGCGCGACCGCCGCCCCAGTGTCGATCAGGATGATCGTCGGTGGCAGCAGCGTCGCCAGCAATGGCTTGAGGAAGGGATAGTGGGTGCAGCCCAGGATGATGGTGTCGCAGCCGGCCTCGACCAATGGTGCGACATACCCTTGCAGCATCTGGCGCAGCGCCGGGCTGTTCAGGTCGCCGGCTTCGATCAGCTCCACCAGCCCTGGGCAAGGTTGGGTAATCACCCGCACATCGGTAGCAAAGCGATCCAGCAACGCGGCGAACTTGGCGCTTTGCAGGGTGCCCGTGGTGGCGAGCACCCCGACCACACCGCTGCGGGTCGCGGCCGCCGCGGGCTTGACCGCCGGCTCCATGCCCACCAGCGGCCAATTCGGATAATCACTGCGCAGATCAGCGACCGCCGCCACCGTCGCCGTATTACAAGCAATCACAAAGGCCTTGGCGCCCTGCTCGCGGAAAAACTCTGCGACCACCCGCGAACGCTCACGAATGAATGCCGGGGTTTTCTCGCCGTAGGGGATATGCCCGCAATCCGCCACGTACAGCAGCGACTCATGGGGCAACAAACGATGAATTTCATCCAGCACCGACAAGCCGCCGACGCCGGAGTCGAACACACCAATCGGTGCATCCTTAACCATACTGGCTACCGCAAACGCTGCAGCCTGGATCACGCTTGACCCGCAGCTCGCGAAAACGTGTGCCCAGGGCATCGATCAACAGCAGGCGCCCGACCAGCGGCGTGCCAAAGCCGGCCAGCAGCTTCAGGGCTTCCAGGGCTTGCAGGCTGCCGACCAGCCCAACCAGCGGGCCAACGACGCCGGCTTCGCTACAGGTCAGTTCGGTGTCGCTGCCATGCCCATATAAACAGTGGTAACACGGGCTTTCCGGGCGCCGCGGGTCGAACACCGAGAGCTGGCCTTCCAGGCGAATCGCCGCGCCGCTGACCAGTGGCTTGCCAGCCACCACGCACGCCGCATTCACTGCCTCACGGGTGGAAAAGTTATCGGAGCAATCGAGCACCAGGTCCACAGCGGCCACGGCGGCGGCTAACGAATCAGCGTCCAGCGCCGTGCGGTGGGCAATCAGTTGAATCTCCGGGTTGATCGCACTCAACCGCTTGATAGCTGAATCGACCTTGCTCAGGCCGACGCTGTCGGTGTCGTGGATGATCTGGCGTTGCAGATTGGTCAGGTCGACGGTATCAAAGTCTGCCAGATGCAACTCGCCGACACCGGCCGCCGCCAGGTACAGGGCCACCGGAGCACCGAGGCCACCAAGACCGACGATCAACGCACGGCTGTTTTTCAGGCGCAACTGGCCCTCGATGTCGACCTGTTGCAACAGAATCTGTCGGCTATAGCGCAACAGCTCCTGATCGGTCAGCACGGCCGGCGTCCCAGGCTGATGCGCTCATGGCCACCGAGGTCGATACGGCTGTGGACTTCGTCAAAACCTTGCGCCAGCAGCAGGTCGCGCACGGCGGGAGCCTGGTCGTAACCGTGTTCGAGCAACAACCAGCCGCCGGCCTCTAGGTGCGCGGGCGCCTGGGCGATGATCAAGCGCAGGTCGTCCAACCCATCCTGGCCTGCAACCAGCGCACTGGCCGGTTCGAAGCGCACATCGCCGGCCACCAGGTGTGGATCGTTGTCGGCTATATAAGGTGGGTTGCTGATGATCAGGTGGTAGGTGTGATCTTTCAGGGCACTGAACCAGTGACTGTTGAGCACCGTGACGTTGTCCAGGTGCAGGCGCTGGCGATTGCGTTCGGCCAGCGCCACGGCCTCCAGCACGCGATCAACAGCGGTCACGCTCCAGGCCGGGCGCTCACTGGCCAAGGCCAGGGCAATAGCGCCGCTACCGGTGCCCAGGTCGAGGACAGTCGCCGGGGTGGCGGGCAACAGTTCCAGGGCCGCTTCCACCAGCAACTCAGTGTCCGGGCGCGGGATCAGCGTGTGCGGCGCGACTTCCAGGTCGAGTTTCCAGAAGCCTTGCTGGCCGAGGATATAGGCCACCGGCTCGCCGCTGCGGCGCCGTTGCAGGTAGTCGGCAAACACCAGGGCGTCCTCGCTGCTGACGATTTTTTCTGGCCAGGTGTGCAAGTAGCTGCGGGACTTGCCCAGGGCAGCCGCCAGCAGCAACTCCACATCCAGGCGCGCGGTCGGCGAGTCGGGCAGGTCGGCGGCGCGCAACAAGCTGGCAATAATGGTCATTTATTCACCTATCGCCGCCAGTTGGTCGGCCTGGTATTCGGCCAGCAACGGCTCGATCACGGCGTCCACGCCGCCGGCAAGGATTTCGTCCAGGGAGTACAGGGTCAAGTTGACCCGGTGGTCGGTGACCCGGCCCTGGGCATAGTTGTAGGTGCGGATACGTTCGGAGCGGTCGCCCGACCCCACCAGCAACTTGCGCTCGCTGGCAATCGCGTTGGCGGCGGCGCTGGTCTGCTGGTCGTTGAGTTTGGCCGACAGCCAGGACATGGCTCGCGCGCGGTTCTTGTGCTGGGAACGTTCTTCCTGGCACTCCACCACAATGCCGGACGGCAAGTGAGTGATGCGGATCGCCGAATCGGTCTTGTTGACGTGCTGGCCACCGGCGCCCGACGAACGATAAGTGTCGACGCGCAAGTCTGCCGGGTTGATTTCGATGGTTTCCTGCTCGTCCGGCTCGGGCAATACCGCCACGGTGCAGGCCGAGGTGTGGATGCGGCCCTGGGATTCGGTGGCTGGGACGCGCTGTACGCGGTGGGCGCCGGATTCGAATTTCAACTTGCCGTAGACGTTCTCGCCTTCGACCCGGGCAATGATTTCCTTATAGCCGCCGTGCTCGCCTTCGTTCTCGGAGAGGATTTCCACGCGCCAGCCGCGACGCTCGGCATACCGCGAGTACATGCGGAACAGGTCGCCGGAGAAGATCGCCGCCTCGTCGCCACCGGTACCGGCGCGAATTTCGAGGAACACGTTGCGCCCATCGTTAGGGTCTTTGGGCAGCAGCATGCGTTGCAGGTCGCCTTCCAGCTCGACGAGCTTTTCCTTGGCCTCACGGACTTCTTCCACGGCCATTTCACGCATGTCCGGGTCGCTGTCCTTGAGCAGGGCCTGGGCACCTTCGAGGTCGGCCTGCACTTTGAGCAGTTGCGAATAGGTGGTCACGATCGGTTCAACTTCGGCGTATTCCTTGGAATAGGCACGGAACTTGGTTTGATCGGAAATGACCTCGCCGTCGCCGAGCAAGGCGGTCAGTTCTTCGAAACGGTCCTGGAGCACGTCCAGTTTATTGAGCAGTGACGCTTTCATTGCGGTTTTTTATCCGAAGAGCTGTCTGGCGCGCCCTCACCGAGGGCAAAGAGTTCCTGGGCCATGGCCAGCGCATCGAGGCGGCCTTCGGCAGTCAGTTTTTTAAGCTGTACGCTGGGAGCATGCAACAGCTTGTTGGTCAGGCCACGGGCCAATTGCATCAAAACATCTTCAGCACTGGCGCCATTGGCCAGCAGCCGCTGGGCCTTGATCAATTCCTCGTCGCGCAAACGCTCGCCCTGTTGGCGATAGGCCTTGAGCACATCCACGGCGGCCAGTTCGCGCAGGCGCACCATGAATTCATCGGCACCGACCGCGACCATTTCCTCGGCAGCCTGGGCAGCGCCCTGGCGGCTCTTGAGGTTTTCGGCGACCACTTCGTGCAGATCGTCGACGCTATATAGATAAACGTCGTCCAATTCACCGACTTCGGGCTCGATGTCCCGGGGGACGGCGATATCCACCATGAAAATCGGTTTGTGCTTACGCAGCTTCAAGGCACTTTCCACCGCGCCCTTGCCGAGGATCGGCAACTGGCTGGCAGTGGAGCTGATCACGATATCGCTGCGCACCAGTTCGGCCGGGATATCGGCCAGTAATACTGCATGGGCGCCGAATTCTTCGGCCAGGATGCTGGCGCGCTCCAGGGTTCGGTTGGCCACCACGATACGCTTGACGCCCAGGTCATGCAGGTGCCGGGCGACCAGGGTGATGGTCTCACCCGCGCCGATCAGCAGGGCCTGGCTGCGCTGCAGGTCGCTGAAGATCTGCTTGGCCAGGCTGACGGCGGCAAATGCCACGGAGACCGGGTTTTCACCAATCGCCGTATCGGTGCGCACCTGCTTGGCCGAATTGAAGGTGGCCTGGAACAAACGCCCCAGCAGCGGCCCCACGGTCCCGGCTTCGCGGGCCACGGCGTAGGCCGACTTCATCTGGCCGAGGATCTGCGGTTCACCCAACACCAGCGAATCAAGCCCCGACGCAACGCGCATCATGTGACGAACTGCCGCATCATCTTCGTGCACATAAGCACTGGAGCGCAGGTCATCCAGGCTCAAATGATGATAGTCAGCCAGCCAGCGCAGCACGACATCCGCACAAAGATGTTCCTGCTCTATATAGAGCTCACTGCGATTGCAGGTGGAAAGGATCGCAGCTTCGCGGCTGTCGGTGAGCCGGCACAGCTGCTGCAAAGCCTCAACCAACTGCTCCGGGGTAAACGCCACGCGCTCGCGGACGTCTACAGAAGCAGTCTTGTGGTTGATACCCAGAGCAAGGAAGGCCATTCAATATCGCTGATGATGTCGAGAAGCCGACAATTGTCCTACTTCGACTGACTCAGAACAACCACCGTCGTCTATTGTCCTAATGCCTTATGCCTATAAAGGCCCGTTGTAGGAGCGAGCTTGCTCGCGAAAATCGTCAACGATAACGCTGCCACCCCGGGCAAACGCGGCGCCTTTGCGTTTTTCGCGAGCAAGCTCGCTCCTACAGGGGGAGCATTTAAGGCAATCGGAGTGCCCCGGTTATGTTTGGCCGAGGGCTTGTGTCATGATGATCCGACCGCAGGTTAGTGTCGTCCTCTTCCTATATGAATAGATCTTCCGCGTTGCTCCTTGCCCTTGCCTTCCTCGGCGGCTGCCAGTCCATGGCCCCCGTATCGTCGCAGAGTCCTGCGCCGGTGGAAGACAGCACCCCCGCCCCTGAAAAACCCAAGGTTTATTCCTCGTTCAGTGAAGAAACGATCTTCAGCCTGCTGAGCGCGGAGCTCGCCGGCCAGCGCAATCGTTTCGACATTGCCCTGGATAACTACGTAACCCAGGCCATCAACACCCAGGATCCGGGGATTTCCGAGCGCGCATTTCGCATCGCCGAATACCTTGGCGCCGACCAGGCAGCCCTGGATACGGCGATGATCTGGGCGAAGAACGCGCCGGATGACCTGGAAGCCCAGCGCGCCGCAGCCATCCAGTTGGCACGCGCCGGGCGCTACGACGACTCCATGGTCTATATGGAGAAAGTCTTGCAGGGCAAGGGCGATACCCATTTCGACTTCCTCGCCCTGTCGGCCGCCGATACCGACCAGGACACCCGCGACGGCCTGATGAAGAGTTTCGACCGCCTGCTGCAAAAGCACCCGAGCAATAGCCAACTGGTGTTTGGCAAGGCATTGCTGCTGCAACAGGATGACGAACCACAGGCCGCCCTGAAACTATTGGAGCAAAACCCGCCGGAAGAAGGTGAGATCGCCCCGCTGCTGCTGCGTGCGCGACTGCTGCAAAGTCTCAACCGCGGCAAGGAAGCCTTGCCGCTGCTGCAAAAAAGCATCAAGAAGTATCCGGACGATAAGCGTCTGCGCCTGACCTACGCGCGCATGCTGGTGGAACAGGACCGCATGGAAGACGCCAAGGTGGAGTTTGCCAGCCTGGTCCAGCAATACCCGGATGACGACGAACTGCGCTACTCCCTGGCGCTAGTGTGCCTGGAAGCCAAGGCCTGGGAAGAGGCCAAGGGTTATCTGGAAGACCTGATCGCCCGCGAAAGCCATGTCGATTCGGCCCACCTGAACCTGGGACGCATCGCCGAAGAACGCAACGACCCGCAAGGCGCGCTGATCGAATACGCCCAGGTCGGCCCCGGCAACGACTATCTGCCAGCCCAACTGCGCCAGGCCGATATCCTGATGAACAACGGCCGCACCGACGAAGCCGAAAAACGACTGGCCGCTGCCCGCGATGCCGAGCCGGACTACGCCATCCAGCTGTATCTGATTCAGGCCGAAACCTTGTCGGCCAACAATCAGGGGGAGCGCGCCTGGAAAATCCTCGCCCAGGCCCTGCTGCAATACCCCGACGACCTGAACCTGCTGTACACCCGCGCCATGCAGGCCGAAAAACGCAATGACCTGGCACAGATGGAAAAGGACCTGCGCCTGATCATCAAGCGCGACCCGGACAATGCCATGGCACTGAACGCCCTGGGCTACACCTTGTCAGACCGTACGACGCGTTATGCCGAGGCCAAGGCCCTGATCGAGCAGGCCCACCAGCTCAACCCGGAAGACCCGGCAGTACTCGACAGCCTGGGTTGGGTGAATTACCGCCTGGGCAACCTGGATGAAGCCGAACGCCTGTTGCGCCTGGCCCTGGAGCGGTTTCCCGACCAGGAAGTCGCCGCTCACCTGGGCGAAGTGCTATGGGCCCAGGGCAAACAACGCGAAGCCCGACAAATCTGGGGCAAGTTCCTCAAGGAACAACCCGACAGCCCTATCCTGCGCAGCACCATCAAGCGCCTGACCGGATCCGAGACTCTTTAATTCTATGTTTTTGCGCCACGCCATCGTTTTTAGTCTTATCGCCTTGCTCGCCGGTTGTGCGGGCTTCGGCGCCCGTGAGTCCGTCGAAGGCCAGGGCAACCCGGCGCAGTGGCGCCAACACAAGGATCAGCTCAGCAGCATTGATGGCTGGCAGATCGAAGGCAAGATCGGGGTGCGTGCACCGAAGGATTCGGGCAGCGGCACCTTGTTCTGGCTGCAACGCCAGGACTATTACGATATCCGCCTCTCTGGCCCCCTGGGCCGTGGCGCTGCACGCCTGACCGGGCGCCCGGGGCAAGTGAGCCTCGAAGTGGCCAACCAGGGCCGCTATGAAGCGCCATCACCGGAAGCCTTGCTCGAAGAGCAGGTCGGCTGGAAGCTGCCGGTCTCGCATCTGGTCTGGTGGGTTCGCGGCCTGCCCGCGCCTGACAGCAAGAGCCGCCTGAGCCTCAATGGCGACAGCCGCCTGGCCACTCTGGAACAGGATGGCTGGCAGGTCGAATACCTGAGCTACGTGGAACAAAGCGGCTACTGGCTACCCGAGCGCATCAAACTGCACGGCAGCAACCTTGACGTCACGCTGGTGATCAAGGACTGGCAACCACGCAAGCTGGGGCAGTGACATGAGCGAACGCCTGACCCTGCCCTCCCCGGCCAAACTCAATTTGATGCTGCATATCCTCGGTCGCCGTGAAGACGGCTATCACGAGTTGCAGACGCTGTTTCAATTCCTCGACTACGGCGATGAACTGACCTTCGCCGTGCGCGACGATGGCGTGATTCGCCTGCACACCGAATTCGAAGGTGTGCCTCACGACAGCAATCTGATCGTGAAGGCAGCCAAAAAACTTCAGGAACAATCCGCGTGCCCCCTCGGCATTGATATCTGGATCGATAAAATCCTGCCCATGGGCGGCGGCATCGGCGGCGGCAGCTCGAATGCCGCGACCACCCTGCTCGGTCTCAATCACTTGTGGCAACTGGGTTGGGATGAAGATCGCCTGGCCGCGCTGGGCCTGACGCTGGGCGCCGACGTCCCGGTTTTTGTGCGTGGACACGCCGCATTTGCTGAGGGTGTCGGGGAAAAACTCACCCCTGTAGACCCCGAAGAGCCGTGGTATGTCGTGCTTGTTCCGCAAGTATCTGTAAGTACAGCAGAAATTTTTTCAGATCCGTTGTTGACACGTAACTCTTCTCCCATTAAAGTGCGCCCCGTTCCCAAGGGAAACAGTCGAAATGACTGCTTACCGGTGGTAGCAAGGCGTTATCCAGATGTACGTAACGCATTGAATTTGTTAGGTAAATTTACCGAAGCAAAACTCACCGGAACTGGAAGTTGTGTGTTTGGGGGCTTCCCAAACAAAGCTGAAGCTGATAAAGTCTCGGCCCTTCTTACAGAGACCCTTACAGGGTTTGTAGCAAAGGGAAGCAACGTTTCGATGTTGCATCGCAAGCTGCAAAGTCTGCTCTAAAAGGAATCGAGTACTGGGTACTCGTTGCAACAGATACAGGGGCGTCGCCAAGCGGTAAGGCAGCAGGTTTTGATCCTGCCATGCGTTGGTTCGAATCCAGCCGCCCCTGCCATTTTCTATACTCATCCAGGTTACCCTCAGCCTCTAGGTACTGCGCGTGTCCAAGATGATGGTCTTTACGGGGAATGCTAACCCCGATCTGGCTCGGCGTGTTGTACGTCAGCTGCATATCCCTCTCGGTGACATCTCTGTCGGTAAGTTTTCCGACGGCGAAATTACAGCCGAGATCAATGAAAATGTCCGCGGTAAAGATGTTTTCATTATTCAGCCGACTTGCGCTCCGACCAACGATAACCTGATGGAACTCGTCGTGATGGCTGATGCCTTCCGCCGCTCCTCAGCGACTCGAATCACAGCTGTAATCCCTTACTTTGGTTATGCCCGTCAGGATCGCCGTCCGCGTTCCGCGCGTGTGGCTATCAGCGCGAAAGTCGTCGCTGACATGCTGACCGTGGTAGGTATCGACCGTGTTCTCACGGTTGACCTGCACGCTGACCAAATCCAGGGGTTCTTCGATATTCCGGTAGATAACATCTACGGCTCCCCCGTCCTGGTGGATGACATCGAAGACCAGCGCTTTGAAAACCTGATGATCGTGTCCCCGGACATTGGTGGCGTCGTGCGTGCACGGGCTGTTGCCAAGTCCCTGGGCGTGGACCTCGGGATCATCGACAAACGCCGTGAGAAAGCCAATCACTCTGAAGTGATGCATATCATCGGTGATGTCGAAGGGCGTACCTGTATTCTGGTCGATGACATGGTTGATACCGCCGGCACCTTGTGCCATGCGGCAAAAGCCTTGAAAGAGCACGGTGCAGCAAAAGTCTTCGCCTACTGCACACACCCTGTGCTGTCGGGCCGAGCGATCGAGAACATCGAGAACTCAATGCTGGACGAACTGGTGGTGACTAACACCATCCCGTTGTCCGCAGCTGCTCAAGCCTGTTCGCGTATCCGTCAACTGGATATCGCACCGGTTGTTGCCGAAGCGGTTCGCCGCATCAGCAATGAAGAATCGATCAGCGCGATGTTCCGCTAAGGGTCAAACCTTCGCGGCATCAACCTGACGAAAAGCGCCCCGCCCCAGCATATTGTTGGGGCGGGGCTTTTTTGCCCATATCGCCTTTAGCGCTGGTCGCAAACGCTGGGGCGAATGTGGTTATTTTGGAGATACAACATGAACGATTTTACTCTGAATGCTGAAGTGCGTTCCGACCTGGGGAAAGGTGCGAGCCGCCGCCTGCGTCGTCTCGCAAGCCTGGTTCCAGCTGTAGTTTACGGTGGCGAAAAAGCCCCTGAATCCATCAGCATGCTGGCTAAAGAAGTTGCCAAACTGCTCGAAAACGAAGCGGCCTACAGCCACGTTATCGAACTGAACGTTGGCGGCAAAAAGCAAAACGTTATCATCAAGGCCCTGCAGCGCCACCCGTCCAAGGGTCACGTACTGCACGCTGACTTTGTACGCGTAATCGCTGGTCAGAAACTGACCGCTATCGTTCCAGTCCACTTCGTTGGCGAAGCGGCTCCGATCAAGAAAGGCGGCGAGATCTCGCACGTGACTTCGGAAATCGAAGTTTCCTGCCTGCCGAAGGACCTGCCTGAGTTCATCGAAGTCGACCTGACCAACGCTGAAATCGGCGCGATCATCCACCTGTCCGACCTCAAGGCCCCTAAAGGCGTTGAGTTTGTTGCACTGGCTCACGGTGATGACAAAGCTGTTGCAAACGTACACGCTCCACGCGTTGCACCAGAAGCAGAAGGCGCTGCAGAGTAATTCACTCTGTAATGTCGGAGCTTGAGGAAACATCGCGGACCGAAACGTAGCGAGAAAGCGGGCGATAACGCGAAGTTTATCTCTGGATAAGTGAGCTCCTGTCGTCCACTTTCGCCGCAACGAGGTTGCGGCGATGTTATCCACAACTCCAAAGGAAGGGCCCCTGTCGTGACTGCCATCAAACTGATCGTTGGCCTGGGAAATCCAGGCGCCGAATACGAACAGACCCGGCATAACGCGGGGGCCCTTTTTGTTGAGCGCATCGCCCACGCCCAAGGCATCAATCTTGTGGCCGATCGCAAATATTTTGGCCTGACCGGACGCTTCTCGCATCAGGGTCAGGATGTTCGTCTATTGATTCCCACCACCTACATGAACCGCAGCGGCCAGGCTGTCGCGGCGCTTGCGGGCTTCTTCCGGATCAAACCCGAAGAAATCCTGGTGGCCCATGACGAACTGGACCTGCCACCCGGCGTTGCCAAGCTCAAGCAAGGCGGCGGCCATGGCGGTCATAATGGCCTGCGCGACATCATCGCGCAGTTGGGCAATCAGAATACCTTTTACCGCCTGCGGCTCGGCATTGGCCACCCAGGCGTTGCCAGTATGGTTTCAAATTTCGTCCTGGGTCGTGCGCCACGCGCCGAACAGGAAAAACTCGATGCAAGCATCGATTTTGCCCTCGGCGTGCTGCCGGATATCTTCGCCGGTGAATGGAACCGCGCGATGAAAAACCTGCACAGCCAGAAGGCCTGACTTTTTTCCGAGGGGAAACACCATGGGATTCAATTGCGGCATCGTCGGCCTACCTAACGTCGGCAAGTCCACCCTGTTCAACGCCCTGACCAAGTCCGGTATTGCGGCGGAGAATTTCCCCTTCTGCACCATCGAGCCCAACACCGGTATCGTGCCGATGCCCGATCCGCGCCTGGACGCACTGGCGGCCATCGTCAATCCCAAGCGCATCCTGCCGACCACCATGGAATTCGTCGACATCGCAGGCCTGGTAGCCGGTGCGTCGAAAGGTGAAGGCCTGGGCAACAAGTTCCTCGCCAACATCCGTGAGACCGATGCCATCGCTCATGTAGTCCGCTGCTTTGAAGACGAGAACGTGATTCACGTCTCCAACAGCGTCGACCCAAAGCGCGACATCGAAATCATCGACCTGGAACTGATCTTCGCCGACCTCGACAGCTGCGAGAAGCAACTGCAAAAGGTCACGCGCAACGCCAAGGGCGGCGACAAGGACGCAGTGGTCCAGAAGGCCCTGCTGGAGCAGTTGATCGCGCACTTCACCCTGGGCAAGCCTGCACGCAGCCTGATGAAGAACATGAGCATCGACGAAAAGGCCGTGATCAAGGGCTTCCACCTGCTGACCACCAAGCCTGTGATGTACATCGCCAACGTGGCTGAAGACGGTTTCGAGAACAACCCGCTGCTCGACGTGGTCATGGCCATTGCCGAAGAAGAAGGCGCGATGGTTGTACCGGTGTGCAACAAGATCGAAGCGGAAATCGCCGAGCTCGATGACGGCGAAGAGAAGGACATGTTCCTTGAGGCCCTGGGCCTGGAAGAACCTGGCCTGAACCGTGTGATCCGTGCGGGTTACGAAATGCTGCACCTGCAGACCTACTTCACCGCGGGTGTCGAAGAAGTGCGCGCCTGGACCGTCAAGGTCGGCGCCACCGCGCCACAGGCTGCCGGCGTGATCCACACCGACTTCGAAAAAGGCTTTATCCGGGCCGAAGTGATCGCCTACAACGACTTTATCCAGTTCAAGGGTGAAGCTGGGGCCAAGGAAGCCGGTAAGTGGCGTTTGGAAGGCAAGGAATATATCGTCAAGGATGGCGATGTGATGCACTTCCGTTTCAACGTGTAAAGTTCAACTCGCGACGTCTGTCGCCCAAAAAGCCGATGCCCTGCATCGGCTTTTTTGTGGGTGTTCCAACGGTTAGAACACTCGATGAAACATTAAGAAACCGTTAAGTTTTTAAAAAAACACAGGCAAGAAACTATAAAACAAACACTACAAGCCTACGTCCCGCATCATTAATAATATTCACAAAGTTTTTAGGACTCATCCTACACGGAAGTGTAAATACCACTCCTACAGAAACTTGAATATAGTTCAAGTTTAAGCTTCTCAAACATCTCAAGTAAAACAAGGACCAGCCCCAGCATCCTTTCGCGATGACAACCTGGATAATTTCCGGTCTACTGGCCGATATCACTAGCTAATTCAAATAATAGCGAGCGACAACTCTATTGGAGTAATAGCAACATGTCGGCCTCCTATCAGAATGAAATTGAAACAGATACACCGTTCAACGAATGCCCAGACATAGAAACAACCATCATTAACACCGCCCCGCTCAACATCGACATTCTGTTACTCGGGGAAACAGGTACCGGCAAGGACACCTTGGCGCAACGTGTTCATTGCCTATCAAGGCGACGAGGCAATTTCGTCGCGGTCAACTGTGCCGCGATACCGGAGAGCCTTGCCGAGAGCCAACTGTTCGGCGTCAACAGCGGCGCCTACACCGGGGCCATGCAGTCACGTGCAGGTTCTGTCGAAGCTGCGCACCTGGGCACCTTGTATCTGGACGAAATAGACAGCATGCCGCTCCCTCTGCAAGCCAAGTTGCTGCGGGTACTGGAGTCCCGAGGGGTCGAACGCTTGGGCTCGACGCGGTTTATCCCCGTAGACATGCGAGTGATCGCGTCTGCCCAGCAATCCTTGCATGAGATGGTCGAGCAAGGCGCCTTCAGGCGCGATCTGTACTTTCGCCTGAACGTCGTCAATATCAACCTCCCGCCACTGCGCGAGCAACGAGAGCGCATCATCCCCCTGTTCTTGAAAATGATCCGCCAGGAGGCCGACTACTTCAAATGCCCTGTGCCCATCCCTGCCAGCGCCCTGCTTTCGCAGCTGCTGTGTCATCCCTGGCCGGGGAACGTGCGCGAACTGCGTTCGACAGCCAAGCGTTTCGTCCTGGGGCTCCCTCCTCTCTCTGTACCTGTAACAGAGCGCCAAGAGATGGAAATACCTCTCAAGGAACGACTACAGCAAATCGAGAAATCGCTGATTGAAGCGTCGCTGAACCGTCATGCCCACAACGTAGACGTCGTAGCCGTTGAGTTAGGTGTTGCCAAGCGCACGCTCTATTACCGGATGAAGCAATTGGCAATATCACTGACCTGAGTACATTCCACCCCCACCAGCAACGCTCTGAAATAATTACACTTTTTGAAACATACCCCTCAGGTGCATTTGGAACGCATACATTTCCTGAGCCACATAAATTGTGGAACAGCGAAATTGGATGTGACACACCCATATCTCAGTATCGCTTAAGTCCGGTGAGATTAACGTCAAGTACGGAGTAAAAAATATGAGTATTGGTTCAATTGGCTCTTCCGGTTCTAGCCCTTTCGGTAGCGGCGCTGGTGGCATGAGTGCAGAACAGGCGGACGCAGGCATTGAAGCGGCAGAAGCAAAAAAGAGGGCGGATGGTGTAAAAAACGCATGGAAAACTGCGGAAAACCAAAATACCACGGGTATAAAAACAGCCTCTGATGCACTCCGTTTGTAATCAAGTCTAGCACCCCTGACCTTCCCGAAATTCAGTAGCGGGAAGGTCACTTCACCGCCTCATCAATAATAAGAAGCACGTCCCCAACCCTAAGTATTTATGTAAAAGGCGCCATATGTTTATAGGAAGAGTACGTTCTGTCGAACATGATGATCTCAATGGCTCCTCTAGCGCACAGGAATCATCAATCTCTCGCACCGACGTCAACTATTTTGCCTCACTCATGGACCCGTCGGCATTTGCCAGTGCGGCGCCAAGTTACACTACGCCACAGAGCATGCTTTCCGACGCATCAGGCAAATTGGCTTCCGTGACCCAGCGCATGACCAAAAGCCTGCGCGCCTTGAGCGGCGATAATAAGTTTGACGAAGCGCGAAAATATCCGGACCAACTTTCCGATACGTTATTGCTGACGCACATTCTCGTTAAGAGTGTCGGTAAGACCGCACAATGCATCGATAAAATCAGCAACCTTCAGTAGATAACAATGACTCGCTTTCTGCGTATTATATTAACTCTAGCGTTGTCATTCATGCTGCATGCCTGTAGTGAGCGTGTCGAACTTCATCGTCAACTTTCCGAGCAGGAGGCCAATGAGGTCATCGCCGAGTTGGCAGACAAACACATACGCGCCAGCAAAGTTCCGGCCAAAGACGGTGTTGTGGTTGTGGTCAACGCATCCGATATCGGGCGTGCCGTACGCACCCTGGACGCCGTCGGACTGCCCAAGGCAGCCCGCGCTACCCTGGGCGACACCTTTCGCAAGGAAGGGGTCATCTCGACCCCGCTTGAGGAGCGAGCGCGCTACATCTATGCCTTGTCCCAGGAACTGGAAACAACGTTATCGAACATCGATGGGGTGATCGTCGCCCGAGTCCACGTCGTGCTGCCCGAGCGTGTGGCACCGGGCGAACCGGTACAACCCGCCTCCGCCTCCGTGTTCATCAAGCACGATCCTCGGCTTGACCCCGACAACATCCAGGCCCGTGTTCGCCGGATGGTCGCCAGCAGCATTCCAGGGATGACCAACGCCGTCGAAAACCCGCAAAAATTAACGGTGGTATTCGTCCCGGCGACAGCCTATCTGGAGCAGCAACGCCTGGCCTATTTCGGTCCGTTCCTGGTGCCGGGAGATGACATTGGTTTTTGGCGGGCCAGTGTCAGTTTCACAATGATCATTTTAGTGCTGCTCATTATCGCCGTAACGTTCTGGCGGATCAGAGGACAGCGAGCGCTGCCGCATGCCCAATCGGCCGGCCCATCCCCTGATGCGCCAATCCACCCGTACGATGAGTAACCTGGCATGGGTCCAGTGGTGGGCAACACCCTGGCTGTATTCGAGCGAAGACTGGCGAACGGTTGATGAACACGCTGCGCTGAGTATGCTTTATCACAGTCGACACTTACGGGTGGGCAAAATCTACGGCGTCGCCCCCTGCCTGCCTCCAACGCCTCAGCCCACACTGCTTCAACTGGCTCTCGCATCGCCAGACCAACTTGACCTGGTACTTGCATTGATCGACAGCACGTGTCGCCCGACCTATGCCAGTGCATTAAATGAAAACCTCCAGCAGTGGTGCAACAGACTCTCCAAGGCATTGCCCCCGGATATGCTGCTGCCCGATGACGACCCCTTGCAGTTGCTACGTACCTGGGTCAACCCTGCCACCTGGCAACGCATCAGATTGAGATTCCCTCGACGGCGCGTTCTGGACCTGGAGAAAAAAAGCCTTGCGCTCGGAGACTCGTATAGCCGCCTCGATACCCTATGGCATGCCGTAGTCTGGCGTATTGCGACGATCAACAGCGACGGTAAAGCGCCTTACGCCAAGGACCATGGAGACTGAAACGATGTTTTGCCGACATAAAATCGACTTGCCCAAAGGCACCGGTCCCTTTCCCGAAACCCTGATCCCCCGCGAAACACTGGCAGGTTACACACAGGCCAATCATGCTTTGGAGCACGCAAAGGCCCAGGCCAGACAATTGCTGAAGCTGGCAGAAAAGCAGCGTGAAAAACTTCTGGAAAACGCCGGCCTTGAAATCTGGCGACGTGCCGATGCCCAGTTCAAGCGCTGGGAAGTCGAACGCCAGGCGATGTACGACAACCTTGAGCGCTATGCCTCTTCAATCGCCAACCAGGCGATTCATCTCCTGCTGGAAGAGACTCCCCCGCCACAACGCATGGAAGCCCTGCTCAAACAACTGATGGCCAGCCAGATGCCAGTGGTCAAGGCGACATTGCTGTGCCATCCACTTGAGCAGGAGGCCGCCCGACAGTATCTCGCCGTCCACAATAATACGCTCTGGGTACTACGCGCCGACGACACAATCAAACCCCAGACACTGCTATTACAGACCGAAGAGGGGGACTTCTGTATTGATTGGGCCGCTATGCATGGCACCTTTCTAGACCAAAGCAAAAAGCGGGTGGACGACTGATTTTTAAACACGCACATGCCCCCTCAAATAAACTGCTACACATGGAACCAATTCGAAATACAAACCACAGAGAGGAAACACAAAAGGAGCAAAGCCATGAGCTACTACGAAGGTTACAGAGAGCGGCTTCTAAGCGATGCGAAGCGCAGCAAACGCGATGTCTACGACTTGATGGAAGAAAACTCTGGATCTGAGGAGGATATGGCTTTGTTCTATGAACTCTTGATGACTAATCGTAAGTCCGAATATGTTTTCACTGAACATATCAGAGCAAGGCATATGCTACTGAAGTCTGGCCTGGACAGCGGACAATAAATTGAAGGCACTACTTAGCAACTGGTTGAATAACCGCACCGAAGAACTAACACTCATCGAAAACAATGACGAAATAATCTTGCGTCATTGTTCTAACACCTTGTTATTGCAGGTCCAACTGACTCCAGACCGACCTGATAAATCACACCTCAGAACCTGGATGCGCCTGGGTAACGCAAGTCTGAGTCACTTTCAGGGCGCACTCGCCCAGGCGCCTGCAACGGGTGCGCTCTGGTTGACTCAGTGTCTACAGGAAAACGCCGGCGAGAAGCATCTGCTGGACAGTCTCGAAGCCCTGCTCAACCAGCGCGATACCTGGCGCGCAATGATCACACGCCTTGCAAAACCGGCCCAACGGTTCCAACCCACGTCACTCCGCTCGCTGCCGCACTAATCAGAGAACGCCCAATGTATAACAAGAAACACAAGCGCACTCGCTTGCGCGCCGTCTCGCCTACTGCTCTCCAAAAAGGCGCCCATTGGCGCTACCTGCTGGTGCTGCCTTGGTTGCTTTTGCCCTTGCAAAGCCCGCTCGCCGCTATTCCCGCCGAATGGAAAAATACCGCCTATGCCTATGAAGCCGAACATAAGCAAGTGCGTGATGTGCTGGAGGATTTCGCCCAGACCTTTGGCACGCAATTGCAGATCGACGGCCTCCTGGAAGGCAACGTCAATGGCAAGATACGCGCCAATACCCCGCAGTCGTTACTCGACCGGCTGGGAGTAGAGCATCGCTTCCAGTGGTACATGTACAACAACACGCTGTACATCAGCACCCTGGATCAACAGGAGTCCGCACGCCTGGAGGTCTCATCCGAAACCGTTGCCGACTTGAAACAGGCATTGACGGACATTGGCCTGCTCGATAGCCGTTTCGGCTGGGGGGAACTGCCCGATGATGGCGTGGTACTGGTGTCAGGCCCCAAGCGCTATATCGACCAGATCAAGCAGTTCAGCAGCCAGCGTAAATCTCCCGATGAGAAACAAAGTGTGCTGACGTTCCCGCTGAAGTTCGCCAACGCAGTGGACCGCCCGATTGATTACCGTGGCGAAAAGCTGGTCATTGCAGGGGTTGCCAGCATGCTGCGAGGGTTATTGGAACCTCGGGACAACTCAGGGCTGTCGTCGATGAGCCCGCGCCCTGCCTCATCATCGCAGCCCTCGCCTGTCACCCCGATCCTGCCCCGCCTGGGCAATCCGATGCTGGACCAGATGCTCGGCTCACAGGCGCCCCTCGGGCCGATGAATCCAAGCATGTCGCTCACCGCCAGGGCACCCGTTGCAAGAGGCAAGATCCGTGTCGAAGCGGATGTGCGCAATAACGCCGTGCTGATCTACGACCTGCCAGAGCGCCAGGCAATGTACCGCGAGCTGATCGCCCAGCTCGATGTGGCACGCAAGCTGGTGGAGATCGACGCCATCATCCTCGATATCGAGC
The DNA here is from genome assembly GCF_000510915.2 of Pseudomonas sp. FH4. Classification (NCBI taxonomy): domain Bacteria; kingdom Pseudomonadati; phylum Pseudomonadota; class Gammaproteobacteria; order Pseudomonadales; family Pseudomonadaceae; genus Pseudomonas; species Pseudomonas sp. FH4. The sequence goes on from NZ_AOHN01000006.1 coordinate 137,151, forward strand.
GCACGCAATTGCGCGAGTTCGGTGTTAACTGGGGCTTTCAGAACAGCCGCTTTCGTGGCGGTGTAAATATGGCGCCGGGCACCTCCGCGCAAATATCGATTGAAAACCGCGACCGTTTCTATGCCGATATCCGGGCCCTGGAGGCCAAGGGCCTGGCGACCATGGTGTCCAACCCTTCGGTGCTGACCCTGGAAAACCAACCCGCCGTCATTGACTTCAACCGTACTCAGTACCTGACCGCCGGCGTCGAAAACGCGACCATCCTGCCCATTACCGTCGGCACCAGTTTCCAGGTGGTGCCGCGGGTCATCACCACGCGTGGTCATCACCAGGTCCATTTGGCGGTGGATATTGAAGATGGCAACTTCGACGAAACCAACCCCGAACGCATCGGCCCCGATGTACGCCGAGGCAAAGTCAGTACCCAAGCGGTGATGGCGGAAAAACGCTCGCTGGTGGTCGGCGGGTTCCATGTCACTGAAAGCGCCGATAGACGCAACAAGGTGCCGGTACTGGGCGACATCCCGTTACTGGGCAAGACGCTGTTCTCTTCCACGGAGCGCAAGAACAACCGTCGCGAACGCCTGTTTATCCTGACCCCGCGGGTGATCGGCGACCAGGCCGACCCGTCACGCTATTTACCCCAGGACGACCAGGTGGAACTCCAGGCAGCCCTCAAACCCCTGGCCAGGCGCTATGCCGGGCACCAACCAGTGATCAAGCGCAGCGATATCACCAGCGCTCTCGCCCACCTCGTGACCGGACAAGTACCTGACACCTTCAAGGCCGCGCCCATGCCCCTGGGCCTGAACACCTTGTGCAACCCACGCAACCTGCTGGCGCTCAATAGCGAACGCAGCCAATGGTATGCAGGCCCACAGTTCAACGTGGCAGTGGTCGTGATGCGTAACCAGTTCAATCGCAACGTACGTATCGATGAGAACGAATGCAGCAACTCCCAGACCCTGGCCGTCAGCGTCTGGCCACGGGCCTGGCTCAAGCCAGGTGAAGAGGCGGAGGTGTTCATCGCCATGCGCCCGGTGGTCAAGGATGAACATATCGGTGTGTCCCGCCCCTCCCTGCTCACCCCAACACGGAAGACCGCGCCATGAAACAGCGACTCTCCTGCATCACACTCCTTGGCCTGGCGCTGTTTATGGCTGGGTGTACACCGACGTGCAAGGGTGACTCCTGCTCACGCCCGCAATCGAGCACTGGCAAGCTGGTGGTCTGGTGGCCACCGCAAATGCGTGTCGAACCCGGCCCATCGGGCGAAAGGGCGGACTACCAGACAATCTCGCTGGAGCAATGACGGCCATGGGATTACCCGACGATGATTCGCGTCGCCAGGTATTTCTGGACAACCTGGTGAGCGGCAACGTCGCTTACCAGCCTCTGTGCCCAGGGATTGGCCTGTGCCGCTTGAATGCAGGCCAGAAGCTTGGCCTGGCCTTGCAGATTGCGCCAGAGGCATTGCAAGCCGGCCAGTTGGAACGAGTGCTGGAACGGCGCTTTGCCCACGCAAGGGGGTTCGATGGGTGTTTTGTCTATCTGGATGCCAAGGGTAGCCTGGTGATCTGGCATGCATTGACGCCAAACGTCCATGCGCTCGATGACATCATCAGTCGCATGCTCTCGCTGGCCATGCTCGATGCACTGGATGTACATCGCGTGTCCTAGCGGCGCGCAAGCTCCGGTAACTCCAGGGTCTGGCGCTTGGCCTCATCATCCAGTTCACGCAGGGTGCGATAAATCAGCGCCACCGCCTGCAAGCTCTCCCGCGGAATCGGCGCACCCAACTTTCGCTCATACAACATGCGCGCCAACCACACACACTGGATCACCGGTACGTCGGCGGCCTTGGCCCGGCCAATCAATTTGCGGGCCTGGGCATCCGTGCCTTTGTCCACCAGCATCGGCAAAGGCGTTTTGCCAGGCCTGTAGTACAGCGCCACGGCAAAGTGCGTCGGGTTGACCACCAGCATGTCGGACTCTTCCAGCTTGGGCAGTTTGACCTTCGGCTCTTCCTGGGCGAGTTGGTAGGCCAGGGAGCGGCGCTGGCCCTTGACGTGAGGGTCGCCCTCCATGTCCTTGTACTCCTTGACCACCTCCACCTGGGTCATGCGCATGCGCTTGGCAAAGAAATACTTCTGCATGGACAGGTCGATCAGCGCGAGCACCAGCAGCAACCCCAGGCAGGCATGCAGCAAGTGGCGGAACAAGGCGATCAGCGCCACGATATAGCTCTGCAGATCGCTGGTGGCCAGGTTGATCAGCACCTGCAATGAAGGGGTGATGACCACATACAGGATCAGCGAGAGCAGCAATGCCTTGCCCAGCCCCATCAGCAGGTTGATCACAGACTGGGCGGAAAACATCTGCTTGAGTTGGTTGAGCGGGTTAAGGCGATTGAAATCCGGCTTCAGGCTTTCCGGGGCGAACAGCAAGCCGAACTGCATCCAACTGCTCATCAGCTTTACCACGATCGCCACCCCACACATCAGCAGGCCGAACGAGAAAAACACGATCAGGCCGTCCATCAACACTTCTTCCAGGGCGCGGATAAACGGCTGGCCCATGCGCGAAAAAGGCAGCGCCATCAATTGTTGGAAGCGTTGCATACTGGTTTCGGCGGTGAACAAGGCGATCTCGCTGATCGCAGTGAGCACCAGCAGTTTGGCCACGTCCTGGCTTTGCGCAACCTGGCCTTTCTTGCGTTGGTCCTTGAGTTTCTTGGGGGTCGCCGCGTGTTTTTTCTCGCCCGAATCACTCATTGCCCCGGGCCCCGAAACATCAGGCCAAGGAAATGTTTAAGGTCCATCAGCAGACCCATGCGCCCAGCGATCAAATCCTCCAACAGCGGGAAATACAGCAGCAGAAAAGCCAACCCAGCCAGGCTCTTAGCCGGCATTGCCAGGGTAGAAACCTGCAACTGCGGGCTGTAGAGCCCGAGCAAGGCAAAGCCGAATTCCAGCAGCAACAACACCGCAATAAACGGTGCCGCGTAGAGCATCATGTGCACGAAGGTATCGCCAAGCAGGCCCAGGAACACACTGAAGCCGTTGACCGCTGACAGTGGCACCCAAGCGGTGGGTGGCCAGATCAGATAGCTGTCCCAGATAACCTGCGTCAACGCGCCCAGCCCGAAGGTTGTTATCAATAGAAAAATCGCCAACTGCTTGAACAAATGCCCGACCGGTGTCGCATCCGGCCCCAGCGAGGGGTTGAGTTGCCCGCCCGCCAAGGCTCCACGCTGATTATCGAGCAACGCGCCTACCGACTCGACCATCCAGAACGGCATGAACAGCAAAACCCCCAACAAGAACCCCAGGGCCATCTCCTTGAAAACCAGCCCGCCGAGCATCAGCGCAGAGTAATCCTTGCCCATCAATGCAGCATGAATGCCGGGCGTGGGGAACAAGGCCACGACCATCACGACCGTGTGCCGGGTCATCCCGCGCACATGCTGGAAACAAAACGCCGGCACCAGGAACATGCACGGATAGATACGCGCCATGCTGATCAACAAGCTGGGCAAAAACTCAAGGTAAAGGAGCAAGGTTGTTCCTCAGTTCAGTGCCGAGCGGGCAATCATGTCGAATGTCATATTGATCAGCTGGATCAACTCCACACCAATCCAGCGCCCAGTCAGGATCAGGGTGATACCAACGGCCACCAGCTTGATCCCGAAGGGCAACGTCTGGTCCTGTATCTGCATCAGGGCCTGCACCAGGGATGTCATCACCCCAACGATCACCGCGACGATCAACGGTGGCGCCGAGAGCACCACCACCAGCAGCATGCCTTGCTTGAACAGTACGATCGGTTCCATAAGCCACTCACAGATAAGAAAGGAACAGACTGTCGAGCAGCCGCGACCACCCGGAAACCAATACAAACAGCAGCAACTTGAGGGGCAGGGAAATGGTCATCGGCGAGACCATCTGCATGCCCAGGGCCAGCAGCAGGTTGGAGACAATCAGGTCGATGACGATGAACGGGATATAGATCAGGAAGCCGATCTCGAACCCGGCCTGCAATTGCGAAATCACATAAGCCGGAATCAGCAGCATGAGATCGTCGCGGTGGGCGTTCTGCGCCATCTCCGGCGGCCACATGCGCGCCGTGTTTTCCACGAGATGGGTGAGGATGTCCGGGTCGGTGTTGCGAGTCATGAACAGGCGCAGCGGCTGTATGGCCACAAGCCCCGTCTCCTGGAGGCGTTGCACGCTACTCAGGTCCACCGGTGCTTGCTCGATATTCTGGGCGATGGCATACCCCACCGGCGCCATGATAAACAGGGTCGCCGCGAGCGCGATGCCGTTCAGCGCCATACTGGGTGGCACTTGCTGCACGCCAATGGCGTTACGGGTGATCATCAGCACAATGATGATTTTCAAAAAGGCCGTACACACGATCAACAACATCGGCATCAATGCCAATGCGGCGATGAAAAGCGCCAGAATAAGAGGTTCAACCCCCTGGAATGTCATCGTGCGAAAATCACACGGGACAACTGCAAGCCCAGGCGTCCATCCATCTCGACCAACTGGCCCTGGCCAATCGGCCGATCACCATAGTAGAGCCCTGCCATGCCGGGGGCGTAGCCCGAGATGCTCAACACCGCGCCGGGGGCAAGATTGCGCAGTTCCCCGAGGGTCAGGTTCAGCGTTCCACAGCGCACATTCAAGGCCATGCTCAACTCATCGAAAGGCTCATGGCCAAAAACATCTACTACAGGCTCATCAAGGTCATGCTCTTCATACCCCGAGTAGTGTTGTGCTGAAAGATCCTCGTCCACAGACGTTTCCTCGATAGATATAAGTGTCAGGAGCACCGGCCCCGATTCATCGTCAATGCGCCCATGCAGGCGATGCTTTCCTATCCGCAACCGACCGCTGCCCTGCACGTCAAAAAAGGCCTGCTCCAGCATCACTACGTCACCGGCGCGCAGGCTGCGAACCTGGCTCAGGGCTAGCTGCAAGCGTCCCAACGTCACGGCAACCGTCAGTTGAAACGAGGACGGCAATGGCAAGGCTGTCGGTTGCCAGCGCCCCGCTTCACACAGTCCCAACAAACTCTCGGGCGCCAGTAACAGGTACCCCACCACCCTGGAGGCTCCCAACGTCACCGTGAGCCGACAACCGAAATTCAGCTTTCCAGGGGATGCCCTTAGCCGCAGGTAGCCAAACAGTGCTCGAACCTGAGGGCTCAAATGATGTTGAAACAGCTCCCAGAACCAAGAGTCCGGATCATTACCTGTATCTGCCAGCGTCACCGGGCACTCCCCCAGCAGGCTGAACATGGGCCCTGGCTCGCTGAAGGCCAACAGCCCACAGGCGCTTTCGAAGTACAGAGGGGCGGCGCTCCTGGGCGCACGCCCAGGCTCAAGCAGCAGCTCACCGTGCTGGTCTGCCACCTGAAACGGCATGCGCAAGCCTCGCCCCAGACGCAGGCGTGCCGCAACCGTGGCACTTTTGACCAAAGGTATAGCGAGAGCAGGCATGATCATGCCGCGCCCACATGGACCAGATGCAGCTCGACAGGCTGGCCCAGAGCCTCGGCCAAACGGTCCTGGCAGCCTTGCCGCACGCCCCCCAACCAACGCGCGGCAAGCTCTTGCTCCGCCGCCAGCTCGATGTGCCACATACCCTGCTCACGTCGCACACTGGCGTTGATCCGCCCCAGGTGCGGCAGGTAAAGCATCGCCTGCAGAGGCCATTGCGCACTCCCGTGGATCCGGGGTACCAATTGCGCCGTCATCGCCTCGATCATCAAGGTATCGGCTGCCCCCCCGGCTCCCGACGCAGAAGTGCCGTAGCCTGCACCCTCGGCATCACTGTCCAGCAGTTGGGCAAATAACCGCCCCTGCTCCCAGGGCACGACACCCGACAGTGCAGGTTCCTGTTCCGCTCGCGGCTCACGCGGACGCGGGCGTTCGGGCTTGCTTGCTTGGACTTGCGTCATATGTCTTCCTGTGTCTCTTCCTGCGCCAATAAAACGGACAACTCCTGTAGTTTCTCGACCTCCCGCAGGCATTGGCTCACTTGTTTCTGCGCACTGGCGATATGCACCACCTGTTTCTCCCGCTGGCCATGCAGTTCATGCAACTGCCCTTCTTCGCGCCGGGTCCCGGCGGACAAGCTGCGCTCCTGGGTCCCCCAGGCCTTGAGCTGGGACAACGAGAGCACCTGCCCCTGGTGCTTCTCCAACAGCTCTGCGGTTTTCTGGATTTCCTGCAGGCGGGTTTGCTCAAGCTCTTCCTGAGCCTGCTGGATTTTTGCCAACAAGGCTTGCTGGTGCCGCTTGGCCTCACGCAACGTACGCTCGGCACGGTCTGCCCGATGCCGACGCAGGCGCCGCAAGGTGTCGATTTCAGAAAGGGACATGGGTGGTCAGGCTCATCAGTTGGTCGAGGGTCATCGACATCGGCGCGGGCTCGCGCAAGTCCTGGCGCAAAAACCCATCCACCGCCTGGCGACTGTCCACCGCCAGGTCAGTCAGGGCATCGCTGCCGGGCTGGTATTCCCCCAGCTTGAGCATCAATTCAATCTGCTGGTACGCCGATAACAAGCGGCGCAGTGCTGTGCCGGCCTGGATATGCACAGGCTCGGCGACGTTGCTCAGAATCCGTGAAAGGCTGGCCAGTACATCCACCGCCGGGTAGTGGCCGCGCTCAGCCAACTTGCGAGACAAAACGATATGGCCATCGAGCAACGAGCGCACTTCATCGGCCACGGGATCACTCATGGAGTCCTGCTCGATAAGCACGGTATAGATCGCCGTGATCACCCCCTCGCGGGTCAACCCGGCACGCTCCACCAGGCGCGGCAGCAAGCTGTACACCGAAGGCGGCAGACCGCCGCGCCCCAGTGGTTCGCCAGCCGCCAGGCCGATCTCACGCTGGGCCCGGGCAAAACGGGTCAGGGAGTCGATCAACAGCAGGACCCGCTTGCCCTTGCGCCGGTAACCTTCGGCCAATGCCGTCGCGGTGAAGGCTGCACGGGCGCGCTCCATGCTTGAGCGGTCGGACGTCGCACACACCAGCACCGCCTTGGCCCGCAGTTGCTCATCCAATTCGTGATCGAGAAACTCGCGCAACTCGCGGCCTCGCTCACCAATCAGGCCGAACACAATCACATCACAGTCAACGTTACGGGCGATCTCCGCGAGCAAGGTGGTCTTGCCACAACCGGCGCCCGCAAACAGGCCAACACGCTGGCCTTCGCCCAGGGTCAGCAGACCATCGATCGAACGTACCCCGGTGGCCAGTGCCCGGTGGATCCGGGGCCGCTCGGTGGGCAAGGGCGCCTCGCACAACACCAGGCTGGTATCCTCGGCGTGCGCCTCGACAAAGGCGCTGGCCCCCTCTCCCGTTATCGGGCGACCAAAGCCGTCCAGTACCTGGCCCAACAGGTCATCACTGACACGCACCCGGTGTGATACGCCCAACTGCTCGACACTGGCACCCACCCGCACGCCTTCAAGATTGCCCAAGGCACTGAGCACCGCGTCCTGCTGATCGAAACCGATGATCTCGGCCAGCATGTAATCGCCGGTGGACTTTTCAACCTGGCACAAATCGCCGATACGCGCGTGAGGCAAACGGCATTGCAGCAACATGCCGTTGACGCGCTGGATACGTCCACGCACCGAGACCGGCGCAAAACTGGCCAGCGCCTGTGATCGGTCCTGCTGCCAGGCCTCCAGGCGTGCCTGCAGGTCGGCACTCACCAGCGCACCTCATAGCGCTGTACACCGTCGAACACCACTTTGCTGTTATCAATCAGGACCAGTCGCAAGCCATCCACTTCATCCCCGACAAACAGCCGGCTGCCTTCATCCAGGACGACATGGCCATTGGGCCCACCGACGATCTGCAGAATCTTGAAAGGGAACACAGCGCTACGTTCCTTGACCCGGCTGATCACCGGCACGGGAGTATCGAACTGCTCGCCAAAACGACTGAGCATGCGCGACACCAGTCCCACCTCCTCTTGGGCAACATCCCCGTCGAGCGTCACCTGGCCATTGATCACCTGCAGGCGAATCCGATTCCCCAACTCACGCTCGTTGAGCATTTTCAGCAACTGTTGGCGGACTTCGTAGGGTGAGTCCAGCTCGTTTTTCTGACTTGGCACCGGCATCAACGACGCCTGGGCCTCGTGCTCTCCCGTCGTGGCCAGGCCCACCGCCATGATGATGACCGCGATGACCACCACCAGGCTGATCAACCGTTTCTGTTGCGTCCCGGATATCGAGGACAACATCAGCGTCGGTACCGCTTCATTGACCGGCCTGACCGGTGGAGCAATGGGCGCGACAACCGGGGCTTGCGGCCAAGGCTGGTCGGCCAGGGTGACGCACAGTCGAATACTGCCAATCGAAAAAGGCACGTCCAGTGCCAGGTCGGCAATCTGTGCCAGGAGCTGACCGTCATTGGCCCGCACCAACCCCTCTTGAGCCTGCACCGACCAGCGCTGCTCGATACACCGCAACACCACGTGGCGCTCGGCAATCCCCTCGTCATACAGCGAAAGGTCGGCATCCGGATGCGCACCAATACTCCATTGCCCGCCAAACAACGGCAACGCCGCCCCCTGGCGCGAACCATCCAGCACTCGTAGCTCAAACATCGCCTGGCCTCATTACCGCTACAACGAAAACGCCCCGCTCAGGACTCTGTGCCAGCCCCCATAACCGCCTCATGCCACCTCCTCACGCAACAGATTGTCCTGGGCAAGATCAAAGCGCCCCATCACCTTGACCTTGGACGAAGCACTCAACTCGGCGAACGACAGGACCGGCACATGGTTGAACTCCTCCAACAGCAAAGTGCGCAGGGGGCTACGCAAATCCTGCGCCACCAGCAACACGCTTTTGCTCTTGGGGCGCACGGCAAAGGCTTGCTTGAGCAGGCTGATCAGCGCTGCACTGCTTTCGTTATCCAGGGAAAAAAACACCCCCGTCTGGGTCTGGCGCAGGGCATCGCGCAACACGTTTTCGGTATGCGGAGACAACAGCCAGGCATGCAGACCGTCGGCTTCGCTGTACTGGTAAAGGATCTGCGACTTGAGGGCAATGCGCGCATAGTCGGCCAGGGCATCCGGTTCACGCTCATGCTGGCCGTGCTCGATCAGAGCCTCAACAATCAGCCGCACGGCCCGTAGTGGTACGCCTTCACCAGCCAGGCGCTGCAACACCGACGAAAACCGCGAAAGCGGCATGATTCGCTGCAGTTCCTGCACCAACTCCGGCTGGTTGAATTCCAGCCAACTGAGAATCGCCTTGCTCTCCTGGATCCCGAGGAACTGCGGGCCGCTGAGCAACATCGCCCGCGTCATCCGCTCCAAAAGCAAGCTGTACGCCGTCGAGCGCGCCAGGTGTTCATCGGCAAGCACGGGGTCTTCGGGCATAAACCACACCCAGTCCTGTTCGTCGCGCTCAGCCAGGCCCCTGCTCCCGCCTTCAGGCTCGTCCGGCAGTGCCGCAAGCTCCACGCCCACCCAATGGCCGAGCGTGGCCTTCAACATGGGTACTTCATGCACACAGAAGCGAAACTCATCGTCGGCCAACGCAGGCGCGAACTCGACTTCAAACGGCGGTAGCGTCAAGCCAATCTGGGTGACCAGGCTATTGCGGCTCTGGCGTACCCCGTGGATGACTTCCGACACCAGCGGGCTATCCTGCAGGGCTACTGGGAACTGCATCAGGTACGGCCGCGACGGGTCAAAACCACGCAGGTCCTCCACCCCGTTCTGCTCTGGCGGGACGCTATCGGCGACAGGCTCCTGCGTTTTTTCCTCACGCTGACGCTGGCGCATCAGGTAGTAACCCAGGCTGCCGGTCATCAGCGAAATAAGGATAAACACCACCGTGGGCATCCCCGGCAGCGCCGCGAAAGCGAGCATGCCCACCGACGCAATCATCCAGCTCTTGGGTTCGCTGGTCATCTGCCGGGCAATCTCGGCGCCCATATTGTTGCTGCCTTTATTGCGGCCGGACGGGGCCACGCGGGTGATGATCATGCCGGCCGTCAGCGAGATCAGCAGGGCCGGAATCTGCGCGATCAGGCCATCACCGATGGTCAGCACCGAGTACAACGCCATCGAGTCGCCTGCACTCATGCCATGCTGGAACATGCCGGTGGCAAAACCACCGAGCAAGTTGATCACCACAATGATCAGCCCTGCGATGGCGTCACCCTTGACGAACTTCATCGCCCCGTCCATTGCCCCGAACAACTGGCTTTCGCGCGACAGTTGCTCACGCTTGTCCCGGGCCTGGTTACCATCGATCAGGCCGGCGCGCAGGTCGCTGTCGATGGACATTTGCTTGCCGGGCATCGCGTCCAGGCTAAAGCGCGCCGCCACTTCCGCGACCCGCTCCGAACCCTTGGTGATCACCAGGAAGTTGACCAGGGTCAGGATCATGAAAATCACCAAACCCACTGCCAGATTGCCACCCACCACAAAGTTGCCGAACGCCTCGACTATGTCACCGGCGTCCTGCTCCAGCAGGATCAGGCGCGTTGTTGCAATCGACAACGCCAGGCGAAACATCGTGGTCAGCAGCAGAATCGACGGGAACGAGGAAAAAGCCAAAGGTCCCGGCAAGTACAACGCCAGCACGATCAACAGGCACGAGATACAAATATTGAGAGCAATCAGGATATCCACCAGCCAGGTGGGCAACGGCACGATAAAGATAAACACAATGGCCATGACCACCACCGCGCCCAGCACCTCGGCGCGTTGTGCAACTTTCAACAGCACCGCGTTGATTGCCCGCAAGGCACTCATGCCTTGATTCCCGGCCAAGTGTGGGTGTGCCGCGAGCCTCGCTCCTGCGTAGCGTATTCAAACAACACCTGCTTGTAGCTGTTCAGCGCCTCTTCGCGCCGTCTTGCATCACTCCACCAGGCCAGGGGCAGGGCCTTGAGCTCCGGGAAAAAAGCGCTGAGGGAGCTCAACTGGTGAGCCTGCTCATCTCCCCCCAAGTCCCTGGCCAGGTGCTTGACTTCATGGGGCGTAAGACCGCTGGCCGCATACCCCAGCAAGCGCTGCAACAAGCCCACCGGATCCAGGTGCAGTTCGGGGTACAAAAGAAGGGACTGCCCGATCAGTTCCTTACAACGCGAGAGCACGCCACTCAATCGACTGCAGTCGTTGAGGCCCAACAGCAAGGTACGCAACTGGCCCCGGTCGACTGACGAGGTCTGCGCGGCAATATCATCGGCCAGGGCCCGGCGGATCAACTTCAACCCGGACGCGAAGTCTCCTTCACCGAACAGCCCCAGCAATGACTGCATCAGGGTCGCCAGCGATTGGGTCGTGACCACGCTGGTGTAATACATGCTGCGCACAGCCTGGCGCAGATGCGGATCATCACTGCCCGCCTGCAGCGCCAACGCGGTGTTCAGGCCTGCCTGGATCTGCGGCTTGTAATGGGCCTCCAGGTCAGCCAGGGAACTGCGTGCCAGGGTCGCCTCTGCGGTACGCCCCTCAGCATCCGACTGAAGCGCCACGTGCTTGAGCACCACATAAGCCCGTGCAGGGTCATTGCCGGTGATATCCATCATCTTGCCGACGCCGGCGCCGAGCAGCAGTTGCACCCTGACATTACGGGCGATGGTCGCCATTTTCGCCTGGGCTGGATGCCCCAACTGCTCATAGAGTTGAGTCAACTGCTCGGCCGGTGGTGTGCGCAAACCCAGTTGCCGCTGACCCAGCGCCCTGGTGTTGAGTTCGACTTCTTGGGTGAACAGCGCACTGAGGTCATCAGCTACGGGGGGGCTTATCTGAGTAGCCGGCCCACTTTCAATCCGGGCAGGTGCCGGTTGATTCAGCGACGCGGGGGTTTGCACATCAAGGTTGGGATCGACTTTCATGGGAATGCCATAACAAGAGATTCGTATCCTTGTGTGGCTGGAACGCTCGATACGGTTCCATCTTCATCCTCTTCGTATGAATGATGAAAATAACGGCACAAACCCATGGTGCTTTGTGCAAGTCATTGCAAAAAAAACACCTAAAACAAGATATTTCCTTATATTTTTCAAATAGATATCGATTATTTCCGTTTGGCACAAGCGGTGCTAACAGGGTTCTCGTCGAAACCATTTCGACTGCTTATACCCTGAGGAAAAATCATGGATATCCCTATCAGTGTTTTAGTTAACCTTCCACGTGACCCTAGCCAATCCATCCAAGATCTGTCCGACGACCACCACAAACGCCTGCGCAGGTTCATTCATAAACGCGTACTGAACCCAGAGGATGCGGACGATATCCTGCAACTGACGTACCTGGAGGCGTGGCGCAACCGGCATCACTTCAGCGCACAAGCGTCACTGAGCACCTGGATGTGCGGGATCGCACTAAATCTGATCCGCAATCACTTTCGCCGTCTCTATGCCAAGCCGGTGCATTGCGAATTCGACGAATCACTGTCCCATGGACAGAACGAAGAGCAGGACCTGGCGCGCCAATTCGAGATCAGCCGCCGACTGGAAAACACCCTCAATGCGATCCAGCACCTGCCTCTGGAAATGCGCAACACCTTGTATGCCTCACTGGAAACCGACGGCAGCTACCAGGACACCGCCGATGCCCTGGCAATCCCGATTGGCACCGTCCGCTCCCGCCTGTCACGGGCACGGGAGCAGTTGAAACGCGCGACAAAATCTCACCCGTTCCAGTAGGAGAGGATCGCCCAGGGATAGGGCTACCCTCCCGGCTTCAGGCTTTTTTCGAACGTGGCAACAGAATCGCCAGCACCCCGAGCAGCGGCAGGAACGAGCACAGCGTATACACGTACTCAATGCCGTGGATATCTGCCAGATAGCCCAGCAACGCCGCGCCAATACCGCCAAAACCGAACATCAGGCCGAAGAACACCCCGGCGATCATCCCTACGTTGCCTGGCACCAATTCCTGCGCGTACACCACAATCGCCGAGAACGCCGAGGCCAGGATAAAACCGATCACCACACTGAGCACACTGGTCCAGAACAGATCGACATGGGGCAGCAGCAGAGTGAACGGCGCAACGCCGAGGATCGAGAACCAGATCACCGCCTTACGGCCGATTTTGTCGCCAATCGGCCCACCAAAGAACGTCCCCGCCGCCACCGCCCCAAGGAACAGGAACAGATGCAACTGGGAACTGGCCACCGACAGGTCGAACTTCTCGATCAGGTAAAAGGTGAAGTAACTGGTGAAGCTGGCCATGTAGAAATATTTGGAAAACACCAACAGCCCCAGCACCACCAGCGCCCCCAGTACGCGGTTTTTCGACAGGCCATGGGTGGCGGCCTGGCCCTGCTTGAGCTTGAACAAGTTCAAATGGTTGCGGTACCAGCGGCTGATTGCATACAGCACCCCCAAAGCAAACACCGCGAACAAACCGAACCAGGCGACATTGCCCTGGCCAAACGGAATGATGATCGCCGCCGCCAGCAACGGGCCAAATGCCGAACCTGCGTTGCCGCCCACCTGGAAGGTCGACTGCGCCAGGCCATAGCGCCCACCAGACGCCAGGCGCGCCACGCGGGACGCCTCCGGGTGGAAGGTCGAGGAGCCAATGCCGATCAGCGCCGCCGCCAGCAGAATCAGCGGGAAACTGCCGACCTGGGACATCATCAGAATGCCGATCAGCGTACAGATCATCCCGCAGGGCAGCAGGAATGGCTTGGGATGGCGATCGGTGTAATACCCCACCCACGGCTGGAGCAACGAGGCCGTGAGCTGGAACGTCAGGGTAATCAGGCCGACCTGGGTAAAGGTCAGGCCATAACTTTCCTTGAGCATCGGATAGATCGAGGGCAACACCGCCTGGATCAGGTCATTGATCAAGTGCGCCAGCGCCACGGCGCCGATGATCGACATGACCAAGGGGCTCGATTGCCCGGCGGCCGGTGTCGTAGCCACTGAAGGCTGGGAATTGGTAAGAGCCATGAGGAACGTTTCCGTACAGCAGATGGATGCACAGGTGCAGGTGTGACAATGTGCCACTTAATGGGGCAGGAAGGCTATCCCGTTAGGAGGCTAACGAGTAGATGAATCGATGCAGCGGTCATGCCTTGTAAAGGGCCAGCAAGATGAATCCCTTTAATTTGAGGGACGTTTCCTAGAGAATCTTTCGGCCTTGTGCCTGGTGGGGTCGGTGGCTAGTCTTCGGTCCGTCACTGGTTTTCAGTGATCGGGTTTAGTCGCCCGGACTTATATCAGGCGCATGGTCTCATGAGGTTTCATGGTGGCTGTGCGCAGGGCACCTCCGGGTGCGCCGGGTTCCTGATTAACCGGTCGACTAACCTGCGTACAGCCGCCACCCATTCGTTTAGTCGCGAAGGGCGTCGGCTCCAAATTAATCAGGAGCCATGCCATGTTCAAGATTGTCCCCGACCCACCCCGTGACCAAGCCAAAGACCGCGCCGCCTTCAACCGCGCGCTCGACCACTACTTACCCACCGACCCACCGCAACCGTCACCTCACGTCTACACCGTCAGCGACGACATCAGCTTCGAAGACGCCTTGCTCTACACCGCCGACCTGCTGCACAGCGCCTCGGCCACCGCCATGGACTGTGGCGAGCACCTGCAAAACGCCGAACGCGCCAAAGTCCTCGCCGTGTGGCACCTGCTGGAAATCGCCAAGGCCATGGTCGACCGCTCGATCACCTGCCTGCACCCGCGCGCAACCTAGTACGCCGACGGTAGAACACCACAGACCCAATGGACTGCCCCCAAGAAGTTGGACACCAATCCAATTTCTTGGGG